>JAGTQZ010000001.1 GCA_018396705.1 Candidatus Bathyarchaeota archaeon | reverse complement strand
GTAATTGCGGAAATACCTGCATTTCCATCCTGTTTGAGTAGAACTTTTACAGCGTCTTTGTGGGCTCCAGCCTCAACTTGGATGCATGTTTTTTCGGGACGCAGAGATTTAGTTTGGAGTATCCTATCCCTAAGCGCATCGCTTAAGGCTTTCAAAATCTTATCAATGTTTATCGACATGCTTTGCCTCCTTGAGCGAATCAAGCAATTTTAAAATACCGTCAATTATCGCCTCTGGCTTTGGTGGACATCCCGGAATATAAACATTGACCGGAATGACTTTATCAACGCCGCCAATCACATTGTAACTTCCTTCAAACACTCCGCCCGAACAAGCACACGCACCTATGGCAACAACAAATCTGGGCTCAGGCATCTGCTCATAAATGCGCCTCAACCTATCCGCACATTGACGGGTGACAACACCAGTGGTTAATAGAACATCGGCATGTCTCGGCGAAGGTTCAAGCAATATTCCAAAACGTTCAACATCATATCTAGGCGTTAAAAGGGCGACAACCTCAATATCGCAAGCGTTGCACGCTCCAGAATTAAAATGAAGAACCCAAGGTGATTTTAGCCTCGCCCATTTTAAAAGGCTGGCTCTTCTCGTTAACGGTCGCCTCCATCTAAAAGCAACAAGCCAGACAAAATGACAATGAATAAGTAAATTACGAAGAACAAAACATTTGCCATGCGAATAGCCAATGCAGCAAAAGCCGTCAACAGCGCCGACGAGTCCAAAATCACAAAGTATATGAGATATCTATAATGAGAAACGCTGACTTTCAATTTATCAAAATTCACCTTCTCACCACAAGCATAAGCAGATTTACCATTTTCACTACGCATAGATTTAGCGGACAACAAACGTCCAAGCAAATAAATTATAGATGATACAGCCAGAATCAAAACATAGGCAACGGCCAGCTCAATAATCGTATGCTTACCTCCTTAAACCCGATAATTATGATTCACCCCTTGCGTTTTAACCACCTTCTTTAACCAAGTGCCACGACAACACGTACGCTTTGTAGCACGCGCGAAACATGGACGCTATACCTGCTCTTTATTGCACTCATGGAAACAAACGGCAAGATTTAAATTTTATCAGAAATGCTCAAAGCTTCATACATAAGAGTGCATCCAACATCTTACTAATTTTCCGTTAGTTGTAGCTAAACGACATTGTTTTGTATTGTGGTGGTGTTAGCCATGGTTCTGCTTGTTCGTGGTATGTTTGGCGCCAGTTTTCTCTGCTCTTGTTTATGTAGGCGCGTAACTGTTCGGGTAGTTTGTGGCCCATCCAATATTCTATGTATAGCGGATCCACTTTATGGTCGCTTAGGAACGTACGGAAGGCCGCCCTCAACGAGTGGGGACTGTATGGGTTTCTGGCCTTAAGCGCACTTGCGTATTTCTGGGCGGTCTTACGGAAATAGGCGTACACAGTTCTGGCGGTCACGTTGTAGATTGGTGATGTGTTTTCGGGTTTTTGGTTTGCCAAATGTTCCTTAAGAAGCTTGACAGCCCAGCCTCCGAGAAATGTTATGAACTGAACGCCAGTTTTCTTCCTTGTCAACTCGAGGCATAATGGCGTTATTCCTTTTTCAAGCTCTTCTTTGATGTCGCCGTATGTTAGGGTTAGCAAGTCAGATAGGCTTAATCCGCTTTGAAGGATAGAAGCGGCAATGCTCCTGTACATTGGCTTGTCCATGGCGGCTATAAACTCGCTTATCTCCGCTAAAGTCCAGGGATGCTTCTCGTATACTGGCTGTGCTGGTGGAAGACGCACATAACGCAGACTTATGGGCACATCATAATATTTGGCTAGGCTTTGGACAGCCCAACATAAACCCTAACTGTTTTTGGCGCATATCCGCGATTAGTAAGCCAAACCACAAAACCATTCAAAACTTCAGTGGCTATGCGCCTCCTTTCACGCCTAGGCAAAAGCCTATCCCGCTCAACTCGATCCAGAAAATCTCTCAAAGACCCATAGTCAGCATAAAACTGCTCAAAAAGCTTCAACCCTCGACCATAAACATTACGAGAGCTCACTCTCAAAACCGACAGGAAATCCCTTAAATCGGCGTCGTCTGGACATGCCAAACACGACACCACTAACTCTTCTGCCCAAAACATTAAAACAACAACAATGAATCGCTAAGAAAACGCTAAGCCAGAAAAGCCTTTAGCCTTCATGCCACAAAATATGTGTAGGTGCCCTAAAATGAAAAACAAACTTGAAACCGAAAAGAAGGGCACCAGAACTAGAGGTTTAAAGCCCGCCCGAGGCTTCATCGTCCTATCAATAAAGCTTCTGAAAAATTTTTAGGATTTTTCCATATAAGGTATTGGCAAGCTCATGTGAACTCACGTTATTGTTGGTGTCGAGGATGAGGGGCATTTATCATGGTTTATGTGTGAACTGTGAAGGCATCATATCAGATGATAGGCTTCTACAGGTTGGCGTCTGCGAAAAATGTGTTGAGGAGGTTGAAGCGATAAGAGGCTGGGAACAGTTGCTTAAGGTTTTGAGGAAGGGCGGGCGGCTCTATTTTGCTGAAGAAATCATCCTATTTCATCAAGGGCTTAGGGAGTTCTCGCTGTTTTTTAAGAGGGCCGTCGGGCAGAGGATGTGGTCTCTTCAGGAGACTTGGGCTAGAAGAATCCTTTTGAATAGCAACTTCTCGATTGTGGCGCCTACCGGTGTTGGAAAAACGGTTTTGGGGACAGTTTCAGCCTTATATTTTGCGGTTAAGGGCAAGAAAAGCTACGTTATCGTGCCCACGGCTCTTCTTGTTCAGCAAGTCGTGGAGAGGTTGGGTGTTTTTTCAGAGCGACTTGGCGTCAATCCTAAAACAGTTTATTATCATGCTGGCATGAGCGACTCTGAAAGGCGGGAAGCACTAGAAAAGGCGGCGAAAGGCGAATTCGACATTCTCGTTACAACTGAGAGGTTTTTGATTAATCATTTTGAAATTGTTGGAGATAAAGCCTTCGACTTCATCTTTGTGGACGATGTGGATCCATTCCTCAAGTCTCCAAAAAACATAGACAAGGTCATGAAGCTTTTGGGCTTCAGCGATGAAATAATCGCCTCAGCCTTTCGGATAATCGAGTTGCGGAGGGAGGCAAGCCGTCTGAAGAGGATGGGGAAGTCTCCAGAGCATGTTCTCAGCGAGGTGGATAAGCTTCGAAGCCGAATTGAGGAGTACAAGCGTAAAAACAAGATAGGCTTGCTTGTGGTTTCCGGAGCAACCGTCAAAGCCAGAAGAACCAAGCGTATAAAGCTCTTTGAGGAGCTCCTAAACTTCCAAATAGGCTTCAAACCCGATTTTCTCAGAAACATTAAAGACTATTACTTGACGGTGGAAGCCAGCCTGGAGCAGCAGGTTCTGTCGCTTATCCAGAGGTTCGGCGGAGGCTGCCTCATTTTTGTCCCATCCGTTTTGGGGAGGGAATACGTGGCTAGGCTCAGCGCCTTCTTAAACGCTAACGGCGTTAGGGCTTATGCCTACATGAAGATGGATGAGGAGATGCTTGAGCGGTTCCAGAACGGCGAATACGAGGTTCTCGTGGGAGTTGCCAGCTACAGAAGCCCCCTAGCGAGGGGCATAGATCTTCCGGAGAGAATTCGCTATGTGATCTTCGCTGGTGTTCCGAGAACCGAGATCCGACTTAGCTGGGACGAATACAACCCGGTCAAGCTTTTGACGCTTCTCAAAAATGTGAGAGAGTTTCTCGAGGCAAACATGCAGGATAGGACTAGTCAAGTGATAAACGCCCTTCGAAGGGTTGTGCCAGTAAATAGGCAAACCGTGGAGAATATTAGAGAAGCCTTGGAAAAGGGCTTCGCATTGGAGGGCTTCGACGAATATGTTAGAAGGGTTGTTCTAGAGGCGAGAAACTTCCTTAAGGAGGCGCTAACCCCCAAGGTTGTTGAAGCCATATCCCGGAGCAGGGAGGTCTCCCTCAAACAGAGGGACGGCGAATTCTTTTTGGTGGTGGCTGATCCGGTGGCTTATGTTCAGGCTTCTGGAAGAGCCTCAAGAATGTTTGCGGGCGGCATAACTAGGGGTGCAAGTTTCATTTTGGTGGACGACGAAAAGGCGTTTTACGCCCTTAAGAAACAGTTGGAGTTCATGCTTGGCGAGTTTTCGCCGATCAAGTTCAGCTTGAAGGCTGTTGAGAGATGGTTTAGGGGTATAGATGAGGACCGCCGAACTATTCGGGACATTAGGGAGGGCAAAATTTCAAAGAGGCTTAGGGACTACATTAAGACGGCGCTGCTTGTCGTCGAATCTCCAACGAAGGCGAGGACTATTTCGAGATTCTTCGGAAAACCCTTCAGGAGGAAGATTGAAAACATAACGGTTTTCGAGGTTAGCGCTGGCGAGTTTGTGCTCAACATTGTGGCAAGCATGGGACACATTTATGACCTCGTCTTGAACGAGGGCTTCCACGGCGTCAAGGTGGAGGATGGACGCTTCACGCCCATATACGACTTCATCAAGAAATGTCGGAAGTGCGGTGAACAATTCACAGGGCTTGATTTTTGCCCAAAATGCAAGAGCCAAGAGTACTATTCCAAGAAAGAGCTTGTTAAGGCTATGAGGAAAATAGCCCTCGAAGTCAACTGTGTCTTTGTCGCCACGGACCCGGACATTGAGGGGGAAAAGATAGCCTACGATGTTTACTGCTCGCTTCATCCCATGAACAAGCGCATTGAAAGGCTGGAGTTTCACGAAATAACCAAGAAGGCGTTTCTCCAAGCCATAAAGGAGAGGCGTGAAATTAACCTAAAAATGGTAGAAGCCCAGCTTGTCCGTCGCATAGAAGACCGATGGATAGGATTCGAGCTTAGCCAAAAACTCTGGCACCGCTTCCGAAACTATAGGCTATCCGCTGGAAGGGTGCAAACACCAGTCTTGGGCTGGATAATAGAGCGAATAAACGAGTCGAGAAAGAAAAAGCGAGTTTTATCAGCTGTGCTTTCAAACGGCTTAAAAGTTTCCATCGAAAATCCAAAATTGCCGTTTCCACCCCAAAACCTTGAGGAACAACTGAAAAACCTTAAAGCCAGAATAGTTGACTTAACAACTGAAGAGCGCACACTACATCCGCCTCCACCCTACACCACGGACATATTGCTCCGTGACGCGTCAGCAAGACTAGGCTTTCCAGTCACCAAAACCATGATGATAGCCCAGGACTTGTTTGAGGTGGGTCTATGCACGTATCATAGAACCGATGCCACAACAGTCTCCACGGTTGGCATAGGCATAGCAAAAGAATACGTTCAAGAAAGGTATCCGTCGCTTTTCGTTCCCCGCAGATACGCCATGGAAGGCGCCCATGAATGCATAAGACCGACAAGAGCCATCGACGTGGAGAGGCTGAAAAACCTAACATCCCTTGGGCTTTTACGTTTTCCGAAAAAGCTAACGCTGGACCACTTCCAGCTCTACGACCTAATATTCAAGCGGTTTATTGCAAGCCAAATGAGGGAGGCTAAGCTTCTTTACCAGAAATTTAGGATTCTGGTGGATGGAAACGAAGCCTGCGTGGAAAACCCGGTAAGCGTGGTGTCTGAAGGCTTCAATGTAGTATTGCCGGTGAAAACCGTAACCTCAGCGGAGGAAGGCGAATACCCAATTAAACTTGCAAGGATTCTGAATCTGCCAGCGGCGAGGCCCTTCACCCAGGGCGAAATAATAGCCCTAATGCGAGAGAAGGGCATAGGCAGACCAAGCACCTATGCAAAGATTGTTTCCACAATCCTTGAAAGAAACTACGCTATTGAGCGGAGAAATAGGCTCGTCAGCACACCGTTAGGCTTTAGGATTTACATGTACATTTACCAGAACTTTGGGGAATACACCTCCGAGGAGACGACACGTCGCCTTGAGTCGCTGATGGATCTTGTAGAGCGGGGCGAAGCCGACTACAACGAAATCCTAAAAGAGCTTTATCAAGAAATCCTTGAAATAAGGAAGGTCTAATAGGGCTTAAATGGAGAACAAGCTAAAGTGCGGGAATTCATCCTATACTCTCGGCTGGGGCGGACAGACGCTAAGTGGACGAACCTCCACGACGCTGGACGCCTAGACATAGTTTATGAGTGCGCAGTTGCAAGTCTATTCCTTTCACATGCCATCCGCAAAGACGTGATCTTCCATGCAGTGCTTAATGGTCCACCATCACCACCAGTACATTTAAAAGTGGATGGAGCAACGCTTCACGATGTAAGAACAGACCAGCAAACGTGGACAAGCATTTTAAAGAAGGCTTTAGCAGGTAAAACTCACCCGGGAGTTTCCACAGAAAAGCTTAGCTTTGAAGCCCTTTTAAGGGAGAAAGCCCAAAAAGCCAAAATTTACGTCCTAGAGGAGTGCGGCAAAGATATAGGCGAAATCAACATAGGCGAAAACCCCATCTTCGTCCTCGGAGACCATGTGGGTCTGCCCAAAAAAGTTGAGGCCTATGCACTGCGTTATGGAGAAAAAGTTTCCATTGGGAAAAAACCCTACTTGGCGGCTACATGTATCGCCATCCTAAACTATATTCTCGACAGAAAAGAAGTTGCCTCGAGTTTACCATAAGGCGTACGCTATAAACGAGATGAGCAATCCAATAAAGCCTATGCAGAAGAAAACCATGAAACCCCACTTTCGTGAGCATTTGCCTCCAGTCCCGAAATAGGCTCCCAAACTTCCAAGATAAGATTTCCAAGCAATTCCTAATAGGGAAACAGGTAGGCAACAAAGCCAAAACCAATCAAGTTGTGCCCTAAAGATGGTCACGGCTTGCTGTGCTGACTTTAAGTCTGCAATGTTGATTGTTACTGGAGGAATTAAAAACCAGAAGGCAACAGCGGTAACTAATACCAAAATTATGTCAACCAAAAAGGTGTATCCAGTTATTGAGGCTGCAGGTTTTAAATCCCAACCGCTACCCTTACCGCAGGCAAATTTTACTATTACTGACTCTATAAACCAGATGACAACAAGTATCCCGTACATAAAAACAACCGCTATCACCATCACAAAAATTAGAATAGCCCAGAAAGTAGGAAACAAAGCTCCAGAAGGCCGTCCTACAAACTGAATCTTTGAATAAGCAAGAGCTGTGACAACAGCCGCAACAAACATCTAGATGGCTAGTATTCCAAAAACTTCTCCGATAGAGGGAGTCAAAGCCACATCCTCCATGCATCCCTTCGGCGAAAACAAGACTTTAAAAAGCCTTTGAGAGAAAGAAAACCTCCTTACATAGGGTCCCAGTGGAACGATTCCCGAGGGCGGCGGCTGTGAAGCGGACGGCACTTCAGTAACACTCCAGGTGTACTCTATCATGCAATCGTACTCGTTCCACATATTTACTTTTTGGCAAACTTAAAAACTTGAGTTAGTTAAGCGCTAAATTTTTATTTTTGTGCATTTCGGTTTAAACTTGCTGTCATCCACCATTTTAAACTCCTGTTAATTTGGAGGTGAATTTAAATGGCAGCTATCAGGGAGTTACCAACAACCACGGTGTCAAAGTTCGAACGGATCGGTGCTCACACCCATATTAAGGGCTTAGGTCTAGACGAAAACTTGAAAGCTGTGAAAATAAAGGACGGAATGGTTGGACAGGAAAAAGCTAGAGAAGCCGCTGGTCTCGTCGTAAAAATGATTAAAGAAGGGAAACTCAGCGGAAAATGTATAATTTTAGCTGGACCGCCCGGCACTGGAAAAACCGCTATCGCCGTGGCTATTTCTAAGGAGCTTGGTGAGAATGTTCCATTCATTCAGATGAGCGGCAGCGAAATTTACAGCACTGAACGTAAGAAAACCGAGGTCCTCATAGAAGCCATAAGAAAATGCATAGGCGTTGAAATCCATGAAATGCGAAAAGTTTACGAAGGCGAAGTTACCATGGTGGACATTCGAACAGCACCGCATCCATATAATCCATACCAGAAAATTCCAGAAAGCGTAAGGCTGACGTTAAAGACAAAGGAAGAAGAGAAAACCATTGAAGCCGGCGCCTCTATAGCTCAGCAGGTGATTGCCGAAGGCATATCTGAAGGCCATGTCATCCAAATAGACGCTGAAACCGGCAGGGTTGTCAACCTCGGACTTTGCCTGGAAAGCCAGAAGGGTAAAACCTACGACGTGGACACTAGACGAAAGGTGCCACGTCCAAACGGCAAAGTCTTGAAGGAGAAAGAGTTTGTTTACATGTTGACACTAGCTGATTTAGATGAGTTAAATGCAAAGCAACGTTCAGGCGGACTTTTCTCACTGTTCTTCGGAGGCTCTGAATCTAGGGAAATAGACACTGAAGTGCGGATGGCCGTCGATCAACAAGTGAAGGAGTGGGTGGACAGCGGTAAGGCCTTCATTCATCCCGGCGTACTCTTCATAGATGATGCCCATCTCTTAGATTTGGAGGCCTTCAGCTTTCTTGGAAGAGCCATGGAAAGCGAGCTCGTGCCAATAATAATCCTCGCAACAAACCGTGGTGTAGCGCGGATCCGTGGAACAGACATAAGAAGCCCGTTAGGGTTCCCAGTGGACCTCATAGACCGTGCAGTCATCATTGCAACCCAGCCCTATGACTTGGAAAGCATAAAGGAAATCCTCAGAATCCGCGCTGCAGAAGAAAAAATTAAGGTGGAGAAAGATGCACTGGAAAAGCTTGCTGAGGTCGGAGCAAAAAGTTCCATGAGGTATGCTGTACAACTTTTAAGCCTTGCAGCTCAAAATGCGAAATCAGTCAATAGAGACAAAGTTACAGTTGAAGATGTCCAACGGGTTGACGACCTATTCATGGACGTAGGTGAAGCCGCCGAATACTTGAGAAAGTATGAGGAAAGACTGCTGGTACACTAGGCTTAGCGTGTAAAATCAATCTTTATTGTAAGACAGCAATCCTTTAAAAGTCTTCCCTCTTTTCTTTTAGACAGTGAATTAGTATGCCAGAGAGAAAACAGAAACGTGAAAACCCAAGCTACGCTGAGGTAAGTCTCACAGATGATTGTGGCTTCATCTTGGAACCAGCAAAGGTCGAAATAGGTGCTGGATACTCCATTTCACTGATCTACGATGAGGAGGGTAACCCGATAATCGACGTCAAAACTTATGGAAAAGTGGATTCGGCAAAAGTTAGGAGAGACATTGAACGCCTATATCCAAATGCTCAAATAAGACGGATAGATGAAGAATCAACCGTCACCATCATCCGAAAAAGTAAGCGGAAGAAAACTGGAAAATAACCTTCTCGCCCAAAATTTCAAACCTTGAAATGAGATTGAAATAGAATCAAGAAATTATTCATATAAATTTTCCACATAAAAAATGGAAAATCAACATTCAAACCAGCAATTTTACTTCAACGCTTAATGATTTAGAAGCCTCGAATTAACCGTTTAACTTTTAAGATTCTCTTAGATCCATGAGGTAGAACCCTTTACAGAATTTAGACCTTAATGGGAAAACATAACAAATCAATTGCGGATTCGGATAGTTTGAAGGTTGTTTATGTTCGTTCAGTAGCGAACTCTCTTGGAGCAGGCATGATAAGCCCATTTGTTGGACCCTACGCCGTCAAGGAGTTGGGAGCATCTTCCTCTGAGATGGGTTGGCTTCAGTCAGTCAGCAATTTTTCAAACAACATAGTGCAGTTTTTCTGGGGAGAACTAAGTGACAGGCTTGGACGAAGAATCCCATTTATCGTTTTCGGCGGTTTAATTGGAGCTTTACTCTGGATTTATCTGCCGATTTTAAATTCTGCAAGCCAGCTGGTGTTGTTGATTGCTTTACAAGCGCTTTTGGCTTCGATGGCTACACCAGCCTGGACAGCCTTAATAGGAGATTTGGTACCTCAACATAGTCTTGGAAGGGTTAATGCCACTATAAACATGTGGGCTTCTATAGGTAGCCTAACAGCCACATTTGCTTCTGGCTTTATAATGGCAACTCTTGGCGGAACCATGCGAGGACAATTAGTGATTCCAGTTATAGTTGCCACGACGTGCGGATTGGTATCTTCCATCATAATGCTTAAAGTCAGAGAGAAAAACCGAAACAACGAGACAAAAATTTCTTTCACCGCAGACTTAATCGCCGTAGTGAAACTTACAGGAAAATCTCCAGACTTTATAAGATATTGTATGTGCAGTGCAACCTACAACTTTTTCATGTCAATTGCATGGCCCCTTTTCGCCATAACCCAAGTCAGAGTTTTGGGTGCTTCAATGCTGGAAATAGCTATGCTCTCGGTGGTGCAAGGAATATTCACAATAATGTTTGCAAGATGGGCTGGAAAGCTTGCAGACACTGTTGGCAGAAAGCCCTTGCTACTGTTTGTTAGATTTAGCTATGTCACTGTTCCGCTAGCTTACGCATTTTCGCCAAACATTTACATCTTAATTGCCATAGGAGCTTACTGGGGAGCCGTTGCCGCCTTTGAGCAAGCATCCGTAACAACTTACTTGCTTGATGTTACACCGGAAAAGAACCGAGGAAGCTTCACAGCTTTTTACAACTTCATAATAGGCGTTGTTACAGTCTTTGGTTCCCTTTTGGGCGGCTACCTGTCGGATTTAACGGTTGGGCTATACGGCTTGGTTTTAGGTTTACAAATAGCTTATCTGGTTTCCGCTGTTGGCAGAGGAATTGGAGCCGCCACCTTTTTTGGGCTTAAAGAGACCTTGAAAAATAAAAGGATATAGTTTTAAGATCGCTTACCCAAGTATTTTCCGGTTATTGGAATTTCAGCTCCGCATTTTGGACACTTATTTTCGGCGGTTACGTAGTACTCTAAAACATGGTAGCCGTAGCGTTTTATGAGCATTTTTCTACAATCGGGGCAGTAAGTGTTTTCGTAGGGGTGTCCCATTACATTTCCAATGTAAGGATATAAAACCCCAAATTTTTTCGCCATCGTGTAGGCTTTCTCCAAAATTTCAATTTTCGTTGGTGGGTTGTAAAATTTATATGATGGGAAATAGCGGGTAAAATGAAGCGGGGTTTCTGGCCCAACATTTTCTAAGTGCTTTTCGATAATCCATCTTAATGTGCTTTCATCGTCGTTAACACCGCTAACCACAAGGTTCACGATTTCAACGTGCAAGCCTAAACGTTTAGCTTCCCTTGCATTTCTCCAAACTTTTTCAACGTCAACTCCGCCACAGTATCTCGTATAAGTTTCTTGATCACCTTTTACGTCAATTTTAAGTCCGTCCAGTCCCGCATCACGAAGCACTTTTAACGCTTCTAGAGTCATGTAACCGTTCGAGACAAAACAGCAGTATTTAATTCCCATACGTTTGCCAATGCTAAACGTTTTGATAACCCAGTCAGCTAGAAGAGTAGGTTCTTGGAAACTTGCACATAACCCGGCGTCTCCACCTTTAAGAGCTAGCCTTACAACCGTTTCCGGTGGATAGTAACGTGCCCTTTCGGGCTTCGGGCTAGCCTTTGACAAATGAAAATTCTGACACCAAACACAGTCAAAATTACATGACCACGTGGAAAAAGTCAACGCTGTTGAGCCGGGCCAATAATGGAAGAAAGGCTTTATCTCTATGGGGCGACTTTCAATGGCACTTATATCCCCATAAACAAGCGTGTAAAGTTTGCCGCAAATATTTCTCCTAGTCTTACAGAAGCCCAGCTGGCCGTCAGAAAGTTCACATCTCCTTTCACAAAGAGTGCACTTGACTTTGTCGTTTCCAAGTTTGTCGCAGAATGTAGATTCCAGAACCGTCTTATATTCGAGCGCGTGGCTCATTTCTGATGCCTTCGGAAATGTTCCCAGCCTTTAGGCTTTATGACGCGTTTTTCGCCTTCAACATTTAAAAACAACTTTTTTTGGGCTGTAACCCTGCCGATCTTGATTAGGGTTCCACCCACCCCTTTAACGGCCTCTTCCGCCGTGCTCCAAAGCTTCGGGTTTATAGTTAAAACAAGCTCGTATTCCTCGCCGCCGTAAAGGGCGAGCTCTAAGGGATCTAAACCATTTAACTCAGCAAATTCCACCGCTTCGGCAGCTACCGGAACATTGTCAATGAAGAAACCTACACCGCTAGCCTTTGCAATTTCATGAAGACTCCATGCAAGCCCATCGCTTGAATCAATAGACGCGGTGACTGCACCGCTCGCGTTTAAGGCTAAGCCTTCTTTTAAACGGGCTTTAGGCATCAAAACTGCTTCAACAAGCGGATCACGTATGCTTTTAGGCGCTTCAAATTTTTCCAAAAGAATTTTTAAGCCAGCGGAGGCTCTCCCGAAAAAGCCCGTGACAGCCACCAAGTCGCCCGGTTTGGCCCCGCTCCGCAACATCAACGACCTTTTTTCAGCCACACCAAACATTGAAACACTTATCACTAAATCTGAAGCCTCGTTAGTATCGCCTCCGACAATATATGCGCCATATTCACGAACTCCGGCGTTTAAGCCCTTCGCAATTTCCTCAAGCCCTTTTCGAGTCATCGTGAAGGGCAACCCTAAAGACACGAGGGCTACAAGAGGCCTAGCACCTTTAGCGGCAAAATCACTCACATTCATCACAATAGCTTTACGGGCTGCTTGCCACAAACTCATACGTTCGGGCACATCCGTCTCGCCGACCAACATATCGGTCTTAAAAACAAAAAGCTCATCGCCTAATAGGACAGCTGAAACGTCATCGCCAAAGGGGATGGACGCTTGCGGCATATTTTCCAAATGTCTCAGAATGAGGGCTATAGCCTTTCTTTCACCTATATCCCCCAACTTTTGCAAAATTCAGACACCTTCGTCCCTGTTGATAGCAAAGCATAAGAAACTCTTAAACATTCTGCGAAAAACCTGCCAAAGCTGGAATACGTTGCTACACAACCAGAAACCCCAACGAAATATTATTATCGAAAAAACTTTTGATCGCGCCATTTTCTTCCGAACATCTTAAAAGTCAGCTAAATTCAAATACCTTAATAATTAGCGTATCCCAAAAAGTGCCTCGGTAGCTCAGCCTGGTAGAGCAACGGCCTCGTAAGCCGTAGGTCGCGGGATCGAAGCCCGCCCGAGGCTTCAATCTACATCATTTTAGGCAAGTAGTAGTTCTTCTATGCATTCTTCTATTGTCGATCTGGTATTCTAAATGCGGTACATGGGCTTTTGTCTTGGCTATTGTTGCACCGCCATGCTCCTTGATTTTCATGCCCAAAGCTCATTTCGTCCCACACCAGTTAAGATTGTGCGATTACCGGAGTCATAGACCTTGCGACGTTTCTATTATTGGAGCAACAGCATGCCTAATGCAGTGAAGAGGAAGCCGTTGTTTAAATGAATTTTCTTCTTCAGCGACTCAAAATCTTTTTGGGAATTTTCATGTTTCAATCGCGATTCTACTCAACTCCATGTAGATATCCGCAAACTTCTTTGTTAAATCACGGTGAGTAAAAACAATTGAGTGATTGCGAAAGAGAAATCTCATTCTCTGCGCTTGAGCCCCTATTCCAACAATATCAATCCGTTTACTTTGTAGTGCATTAACGGTTTCGGATAAAGCTGTGTCTATGTTTTGGTATCCGTATGGCCATCCATCTGAAATTACCGTAATAAGTCTTAGATTTTCGTTTCTGGTTTTGATTATTTCTCCTGCTAAATTTAACGCATCAGGCATGTATGATAAACCGTCGAATTGTAATCCACCTATGCGCGATTTGACATCAACATTGTAGCGTTCTTTCATATCCTTTATTACATAAAAACGATCGTTAAAGGCATACATTGCCCATGAGTGTGGGTCGAGTAGTAACTCGTTGGCTGCTTCCCCGAGTATGAGAAACAGTTCAAGTGCGAAGTCTTTTACGATCTCCATGCTCTTACTTGCATCTAAAAGTATAATCCATGAATAGCTTTTGCTTATGTTTTCATCTAACAGGAAAACGTCCATTCTTGGGCTTTTGCTTGCAATAACTTGGATTACATCCTGCAAATCTAAGACGCCATACATTTTTCTAGGATCTTCGTCTATTGCGTCTCTTGCCACCAGAAGGCTCTCGATAAGTCTATGTGCTTCACTTTTGCATCTAGCCTTAATCCTCAGATACTCCGTGTAATCTTTTTCTGGAAATTCTACGGACTTGAAATGGGTTGAGACGATTAAATTTTGATAACGGGAAAGTATTTTCTCATTTTTTTCTTTTTGACGCTTATAAGACTCATAAACTTGGATGGCCTCGTTTTCAACAACTTTTTTCCACGCATCGTCTAGATTGTTAACGGGGAAACTTCCACCTAAAAACTCTAAACATTTTTTAAAATCGCCATCAAGAAAAATGTCAGAATTAATTATTGGAAGCTGTGGAAGATCAAAAGTTTTTTCAAGTTTTTCAGTGTGTGGGAGGCTTGGTGTTTCTACTATTGGACCGCTGTTTTCCACGGTTGAATAAATCTGGTCAGCTATCCTAAGTTTTTCATCTTTCAACTTCAAACTTTCATCAGTAAATGATAGCAACGTTTTTTCTTTAAACTCTTTCAGAGCGCTTAGGAGAGTTGTCGGTATGACGTCTTTAAATTTTTCCAAACCACCCATATGCACCTCAGTGAGTAGGGCAACCATGAGTTTCGTAGCCGGATTATGTATACTCTTTATGGCTCGTATCCTCTTTAAGGCTAAAGCGTTTGCCAAGGCTAAGTCAATAAGCTTGTCTGGATACCATGTCGAGATATACGCGTTGGCTACTATGTCCTCAATGAGAGAGATTACGAACCCTATAATACGAGGGTCTTTGTTGCTGTTCCATTCCTCGTAATCCTTGAAGTTTAATGAAAGGACGTGGGCACTCATATGGAAAACAGAGGCTCTGAAAAGACTTACCAGCTGTTTCTTACCGAGGTTATCAGAAGGAAAAATGTAACCAGCAAAATGAATTGTTTCTTCTCCATCGGCGTTCACTGCAATTTTTGGTTCTGGAAGCATCACATCAAGTTCGTCATTTCTACGAATAAGTTGGGGACATTGATATCTAGAAGTGACCAAAATCTTTGTTTTTAGGAGGTCTTTTTCAGAAAAGAGGGACCATGCATATTCTTGGAAACCCAAGTGCGGTTTCACCGCTTTTCAGAAATTTAAGACTTGAAAACTGCTTCTATCAGTCTTCTGACGTCCGCTTGCACTTCGGCGCTGTCGCTGGTTAATGCGACTATGGTTTCTTCAGCTGCGGTTAGAGGGTCTGAACCATCTTTTATTAGGACTGCCCAATGAATTAGGTCGCCTATGGAAGGCCCGTAGGGCAGATCTCCAGCCTTATATTGTCTCCGCATTTCAGCGCCGACCCTAATGATCTTGTAGGCTGTGTCTTCGTCGATTTGAGATCTTTTTATTAAAAGTTCAACCTCTTTTTGGGAGATTCTGTCTCCGACGCTTTCGTAATCAAAGTTTATCCAGACGCTCATTCGTCTTCTGAAGGCAGCGTTTAGAGGCTTTGTCCCGGCGAACTCGGCGGAGAAGGGGTTCATGCTGATTATTAGGTAGGCGTAGGGATGCCTAACAACTATTTCGTTGTCTTTTTCATTTAACACTAAATGGCCTCGCGTGTCAAGCACAGGGTTGAGTCTTGTGGCTACATCTTGCTTCATCATGTTGGCTTCGTCAAGGTATAATAGGCCGCCGTACCTAAGCCAGGACGTCACCGGGCCGTCAACCCAGTTTTCTTTTCCTAAACCAATGAACCTTCCAATAAGGTCGTAGGAAGACGTCTGTAGTCCACAGTTCACCTCCCATATGGGCAGTCCCGTTAATTCAGCGACAAGATATGTTATGTGTGTTTTCCCAGTTCCAGAAGGTCCGATTAAAGCACACTGCTTAAAGTAGTAAAGGGCGCGAACTATTCTTTCTACATATCTTTGACCGCTATCAACGTATTCAGGGGTGCCTTTTGGAATTAAGTCCTGTAGAAAATCTGGAAACACGTATCCCGGGTGGAGATCGTATTTTGCTATGTCATATTTGTGGTACAAGGGCGACTCTGACATTTGACGCCTTCTTGTTACGCTTACTGTTACTTTTGAATTCCCCCGTTTGAGGGATACGGATTCTGTCTTTACACTGTATTCTCTGCTTGCCTTGAATGCGTCGGTTGCATATCCAAGTTTTTGTTCGCCTACCATTGATCTCCCCCGCTCTAAGATTATGTTGGAGGGCGATGATAAAAATATTGTGTCTCAATATATAAGATTGAATCTTCAGCCCAACAAATACACAGCATACGCCCACTGTGCGTAATACATCCTAACAGACTATGTTTTATAACATACCCAACACCGTCATTAGAATAGTGTACATAGCCTAACGGTGTCTTTATTGAATGGAGAAGAAAACCCATTAACAGTTGAAAGTAGCGAACCCCCAGTTACAATAGATTCGACCATCGAAAGTGGAAAATCAAACGACGAAGCCTTAGACTTCTCAAGAGAAATACAGGAAAATGCTGGCCAAATATCTGAAATTCTAAAAGAGGAAGAAAGCATCATCACTGAATTCTTTAACACATTATTAGCAATTTTAAGGAAATTCAATAAGTCCATAGAAATATGGCAGTCCTCGCTTCCAAAAATTCACGATAAAAAATTGAACAAGGCGTATCTCTACCCGGACGGACAGCTGGTGCTGGTTTACGAAAGTGCTGAGGTAGAGTTGCTTAACTTGAAGGAGCAAAACAACCGTGAACTACTTGTCTCAATAATGGGTGATATAATGGCTGGATTAAAAGCAATGATCAACTCATACAGGGCAAGTATTGAAAAAAGAGTGAAATTCCTATTATCCATAACAAAAGAACTACAAAAAGTTGCAAGAGTCTTTGCAGAAAAATAACGTGTTTGCCTCCACTTACCTCAGTCAAAATTCTTATGGTTATTGTTTTCAAGGCTTCTATTATTGGCCTAATTTATGTAACAGATATACAATAAAACAATAAATTTAAATTTTTGAATATGAAGTAATGCTGAGGGACAATCATGTGTAAAACAAAAGAAGACAAGGCTGAATGTGAACATGAATGGAAAGCTGAAGACCTCACAGAAGACAAGTCACACGTCAGACTCGTGTGCACCAAATGCGGTGCCAAGAAGGAAATAGAACTCTTTCCATAGGCTACAACGTCCTTAAATATGAAAGCCCAACATTGTTATGATGCAAACATGCGGCCAAAAGAGAGTCCGAGCGAGGGTGTAGTCAAGGTTAGGAGTTGGATTGAGTTTAAACGTTTAGCTGAAAGCCTGAAACCTCAAGCCATAGTCTATAATATAGAACAAAATGGTTTATCGCCAAAAAGAGAACTAACCAATTTGAGGCTTATACTACCTTCAGGGCCTGCTTACTATGTTTTTTTAGATTTCCCAGAAGGTGAAAAGCTTAGAGAGACAAGCATTCCACTGAAGAGGGATAAGCATGGAAACAGATATCTAGAAGAAGAGGATGTTATAAAGTTCCTCAAAAAGGAGTTCAAACGAGAAGACATCTTAATATGCTCGTATTGGACCATTTAAAGTTTTAAAGAGGGAAAAACGTATGCCAACCGAAGAAAAAATCGTTTACTTTGAGTCCGGTGGAAAACATAATACAGAGACCACCCTTAAACTTGTTAAGGAGCGAGCTGAAAAAAGAGCCATCAAAAATATTGTTCTAGCCTCCATAACTGGCTTCTCTGCAGAAAAAGCCTTAGAAATTTTCAAAGACAGCAACGTAAAGCTGACAGTCATTGGGATACGTGGACCAAAATTTCCAGAGTTCCCAAAAACATTGCAGGATAAGTTGAAGCAGTTAGGCCACAACTTCTGTTATGCATCTGATTTCCAGTACGAGTATCCAGAACAAGTGCAAGATACCCTCCGCAGGTTCGGCGAAGGACTCAAAGTATGTGTTGAAGTGGCCTTGGTTGCGGCGGACGCCGGCTACATCAAGCCAGGTGAAGAAATTATTGCGGTCGGCGGAACCGGAATGCTTGGCTACGAAAAGGGTGGGGGCGTAGACACAGCCATAGTTATGGAAGCCTTAAAAAGCAAAGATTTCCTGCAACTAGAATCCATTTTTGGCATGAAGGAGAATAGGCGTAAGATTCGAGAGATAATATGCAAACCAAGGTGAAATACCAAATTAACACTTACTCCTCCGTTCCCAATTTTTCTAATTCTTGCATGATCCGCATCAATCCCGGCTTCGCAATTTTATAGAAGACCCATTTACCTTCTTTTCGTCCCTTTATAAGTCCGGCATTTTCCAGTATACCAAGGTGATGCGAGGCAGTTGGCTGAGTCAATCCAAGAGCGATCATGATCTCGCAGACGCACATTTCCCTAACCTCTAACAGTTTCAGAATTCTTATCCTGTTTGTGTCTGCTAACGCCCTTAAAGTCCTGCACAGACTTTCAGCTTCGTCAACGTTTACAACAGCGTTGGCTAACTCTTTTAGTTCTTCCGCATATTTTGTTGGGTCCTCGCGAGGGCAAAGTCCAGAAATCACCAGCCGCATGAGTCTTTCATTAATCTTTGGCTTGGACATTCTATTGAATCCCATGGCTGATTACGAAACAAAATATTTAAATATGTTTTGAAAGTTGCAGTTGCTTCTACTTCAACTTGATTGGGCTGAGCATTTTCTCTATTTGAAACTTGAGTTTGCTGTGCTCCTTATAGTCTAGTGGTGGGCAATCTTGCAGTGTTTTCTCTCCGTTTAAGAGTTTGGTTGCAAAGGCGAAGCAGCCTTGTTCTCTACACATTTTGCAGTTCGTTTTTGGCAGCATCTCGTAAATTTTTACTGGCGTCAGCTCTTTTTTGGCTTGAACGGTCTCGGGGCTTGGCTTTCCATGGGTTTTCAAGTATATTATGGCGCGGTTTATCAGCCGCCTAGCCTCTTCAACAAGCTGGTTTGCCTCGTCTCTATCTTTAACGTAAGTCATGCTGACTCTGCCATTAGCGAAGATGGTTATCAAGTGTTGCTGGTACATATAGCTTAATGCGCCAAGCTTTTCGGAGTATTTGGCGTTTGGAATAGCCAAATAGAGAATCGGCAAAACATCTTCCAGGAGCTTGTCAGCCTGCGCCAAAAACTTAATCCTTTCCGGGTCGGCGGTGCAAGGCGAAATCTCCTTGATCTTAATCTTTCTGACAATAACATCTGCAAAAAGAAGTTCAGCCAAATCCTCGGCGTTTTTCTCCAAAAGGCATCTCCAAACTACTTTTTAACCTCGTATTTTGTCCTGTTTGCTAGTAGTTCTTCTCTGCTACGTTGCACCACCATATTCTTCTTTATCAACTTGTGCAGGTAAGATAACGGCGGAAAACTTATTGCGTGTTGCGGGCAAGTGTTTTGGCATGTTGTGCAGCCCACCATGCAGTTCATTGGATTTGCAACAACAACCACATTTTCTCGTAGTCGAACCGGTAAACGTTTTTCCCGCAATTTAAGACGCATATACCGCATCCTATGCAAAGTTCCGGGTCAACGGTTGGATGCCAATCTATCTTCTCGCGGGGTATTCCACGCCAAGTCTGTTTGACAACCTCGGACACTATTGAACGCCTGCCTCTCTTAATGCTTCTTTGAAGGTTTCTTCACTTGGGCAAACCCCTATTATACGAATGTCCTTGTCGATGACTACCGCGGGGCTGGCGTTTATGCCATACTCGCTTAATTTCGGGTTCATTCCACGGTAAATTTCAACCTCTATCTTGTCCATATACTCCTCTTTGATTTTCTCTACGAGTTTGAGGAGCAGTCTTCCGCCGGAGCATGGCGGTTCAGAAGTGAAAACTTCAACTTTTACCGGCATGTTCTAAACCCCCATTTCCTTAAGCGCCGCCTCGATGGTTTGAAGGCTTGGGCAGACACCCATGATTTTTATTTTGCCTTCATTGAAGACTATGGCTGGAACCACTGTTAAGCCGTATTTGCTGAACTCCTCGCATGGCCCGATATGCTTTACCACTTCCACTCTATCGCCATATCTCGCCTTAATCAAATCCGCATACTCCAAAAGTTTTAGGCAACCCGCACATGGCGGTTCAGCCGTGAAAGTTTCAACCTTCACAACCATTTTTAACTCCCCCCTCTAGGCTATTTGTTCAACAACATGCTTCATAAGTGCATCCACAAAACTTGTGTCAACAGCGTCAATCACCCTGAAAACAGTCGGACTTGTCACCGAATAGAACCGCTTGTTTCCCTCTTTCCTATCCCTTACAAGTCCGCACCGCTTCAGGATCGCCAAGTGCCTAGAAACCAGTGGCTGAGCTATCCCAACATAAGGGACAATTTCGCAGACACAGCGCTCACCACTGCGCAAGAACTCGAGAATCTTAAGCCTAACAGGATCAGCAAGCGCGTTGAACACCCTAGCCCTAAACTTGTCTATGTTTTTCATTGTTGGATGCACGTTTTAAAGCAAAGTCTATAACAATATTTAAATATTGCTATATTCTCACTTCACTTTACAAGGTGAAACGGAGATGAAAGAGGTTAAAGTTGAAGTCATTGGGCCGGAGCCACCTTGCATGCGTTGTCAAGCAGCAAAAAAGGCTGTGGAGAAGGCGGCTGAAAAGCTTAGGCAAGCTGGTGTTATGGTGAACATTGAAAAGGCTAACATAATGTCAAAGGAAACTGTTCAAAAATACGGCGTACTGGTCTCACCTGCCATAGCCATAAACAACACGGTCAAAATCATGGGGCGGGTTCCAAGCCCAGAAGAAGTGGAAAAAATAATAATGGAAGCAGCCAAGTAAAAGGGCGAAAAACATGGAAGAGAAAACAAAGAGAACTGTTCGAACTGGTATTCTGTTAGCCTTCTTCATAATAGTTATAGGCCTCCTAATCTATAGTCGCGTCACAGCCCGGCCTACAAAAGAGACGTTCAGAAACAAGCTGGACGAGCTTGGTTTGTGGGGTACACCGCTTGTATATTTAGCCATTCCGGCGCTTTACATTGCCGACTACTTCAGCCACGCTTGGATATGCCTCCTTTTCGCGTTCAGCGTCGCAGGACTAATCTACGAGTTTGTGCCAAAAGAGACCATAACAAAATATATGGGGCGGGGTAAAGCCGTCGGATACTTGTTGGCTCTTGGAATGGCGCCCTTCCTAACTGTTTGCTCATGCACGATGGTTCCACTTTTCGGTGGAGTGCTGTACGCTGGGGCTGGAATAGGCCCAGCTATCGCGTTCCTTTTAATGGCACCGGCGGCGAACATCCTAACAATCCTAATGACTGGCGAAATGATTTCGTGGGAAATAGCTGTAGTGCGCATAATAGTGTCTGCAGCAGTGGCCCTGATTGCAGGCATAGTTGTTTCCAAGACACCGTGGGGCAAAGCTATCGAAAAAGAGTTTCAAGTAGCCAATTCCGCCGCGTCTTCAGCAAAAGTGGAAATTGTTAAGCCGCCTTTAGATGAGAGGCTTTGGGCAGCGCTTAAATTTGCGGGGTACTTAGCAAAACAGATTCTTTCATTCTTCATTATAGGGCTTATAGTTGTGGGCTACCTTTCAGCGTTCATCCCCGAAGAAATTGTTGAAGCATATTTAACGGGTGTTACTGGCGTTTTAATAGCATCAGTTTTGGGCGGGCCACTTTATACACCAACCCTTGTTGAAATTGCGTTGGGGCAAGAGTTATGGAGTAAGGGCATGTCAAAGGGCGCTTTGCTAAGTTGGCTTATGGGACAGCCATACGACTTCGCCAACGCCATGGCAGTTTCAAGAATAGCCAAATTGAAGGTTGTAGCCACTTATGTGGTAATAGCTTGGGCTGGAAGCGTAACCTTCGGGCTGTTATATGGCTTTTTAAGCGGGTCGCTGTAGGTATGACAAGCGAAAACGACTTTGGAGTAAAACGTCCATGCCCATGCGCCCAAGAAGCAATAGACGCCTTAAAAGCTGTTCAACCAATAAAAGAAGGCATGCTAAAGGAAGTGAAATGCAAGAGCTGCGGCAAAACCTTCCTAACAAACTTTGACGTAGAATACTGTTATGACTGTCGCAGAAACATGAAAAATGAAAATAGGCATGAAATATGACTAAAGCCTGTACACCATGGTATCCGACAATTTTTCCAGAAAAATGCGATGGCTGCACAACTTACGGCAAGCCCCGCTGCGTGGAATACTGCCCGAACAGTGTATTCGCCTTTATGAACGGCAAAGCATTGGTGGCTAACCCTCACAAATGCGTTAATGGCTGCACAGCCTGCGAACCAATCTGCCATAAAAAAGCCATAACCTTTCCAAAACCCCAACATATTTTTACATCGCCAGCAAAAAAGGATTTACTGCACAAGATTACTTGTAAGAAATGCGGTAAAACCTTCTGGACAAACCGCGAAAGCACCCTATGCTTCAGCTGCGAAACAGACACCAGTCACGCAATTCAACCAAACGAACCACAGGCTTAGCAAACTGCAAACCATCACTCTGGGACATGTACACTGCATCTTAAGGCAAATCTCCGATTATACGCATTGTTAAATCACGGGATAATTGGAGGTGTCGGAAACGGTGCTTCTGATTTGGCGCGGGGTGCGGGATTTGAACCCGCGCGGCCCAAATGGACCACAGGCTTAGCAGGCCTGCCCCCTACCAGGCTAGGGCAACCCCGCATTGTTTTCACTTGATCCCGTAGGTTTTTATTCATTGACCCGGCTATTTTCTTTTTCGGAAGAACCTCTGATAAGTCTTGTTTTCATGCCAGGATGACGGGCTCTGGAAAATTTGTGGAGAGAAGGACATTGAAAAATGGGTGTAGAGTGGGGGGTCTAGGGGCGTTTTTGGGCTATTTTTTCAGCTTCTAGTTCTCTTACACGGGTTTCTATGAATTCAGCTACTTTTTCTTGGCTGTATTGTCGTTCTTCTTCCTGTTTTCTGAGTTGTTCTTTGATGGTGGCTAGAACTTTGTTAACGTCGAAGGGTTTCAGTATGTAGGCGTCGGCTCCGCGGTTTACGGCTTCGATGGCGTTTTGCAATGTGGGATAACCTGTCACAATTATTTTCCGCATTCTGGGCACCGTGTCCTTTATCTTTGTTAGGAGTTCTATGCCTTCCATGTCTGGCAGCCGGATGTCAATGAGGGCTACGTTGTAAAAGTTTCTCCGCGTCTTTTCAATGGCTTGTTTGGCTGTTTCCGCTTGGTCAACGGTGTAGCCTTCATCCTCAAGAATCATTGCCAACACTTTTCTTATGTTTTCGTCGTCGTCGACAATGAGGATTCTAGCGTTTTCAACCATATTTTTTCACCTCCTTCTCCTTCTATTTTGGGTTCAATGGGAAGAGTAACCGTGAAGGTTGTACCCTTCCCGGGGGCGCTTTCAACAGTTATGGTGCCCCCGTGGGCCTCAACAAAACGTTTACATATGGCTAAGCCGAAGCCCATGCCTTTTGCTTTCGTGGTGAACAGGGGTGTCCAAAGCTTCTTTAACACTTCTTCAGTCATGCCTATGCCTGTGTCTGAAACCGTGAAAACAACGTTGCCGCCTTCTTTCATGCTTTTGATTGTTAAAGTTCCGCCATGTGGCATGGCGTCCACAGCGTTCTTTACAAGGTTTACGAAAACTCTTTTCATTTTCTCAAAATCAACTTTCACTTTCGGCTTTTCGTTCGCTAATTTTATAACCTTAATGTTTTGCGGAATCTCGACAGCGGCTAACGCTTCGTTTAGAAGGTTTTCTGGCGTTGTCTCGGCTACGTCGAGTTTTACTTCCCTAGAATAGTCGAGGAGATCGTTTATTATCTTGTTTGAGTATGCTATGTTTTTCTCAATGAGCTCAAGCATTTCCATGATTCTTTGGTCTCCTGTTTGGCTTAGCCGCCTCTTAAGGTAATAAGTGGCGCCGGCAATGCTTGTAAGCGGGTTACGTAGATCGTGGCCAATCATGCCCGCCAGTTCGCCTATAACTGCCAGTCTCTGGGCTTTAAGCAGTTGGTCATGCATCTCTCTTAGCTCACGGGTACGCTCCTCCACTTTCTCCTCAAGCTGATTCGCGTATGCCTCAAGCTCCTTCTGGGCCTTCTCAAGGTTTTCAAAGAGCTCTGCGTTCTCAAGAATCATAGCTACTTGGTGTAGGAAAATCTCAAGCGGCATGAGAAACTCCCTACTCAGCTTCATTATCTCTTTGGGATTGTGTAAGGATATTATGGCTACAATTTTTCCCTCTGGTGTACGGATAGGTGCATACAGCAACGTGTTAATCGGCCAATCAACGAAAAATTTGGAAAACACTTCCCTTGGAATCGTTGGGTCATCCTTCGATAGACAATAGAAATCGCCGATTTTGTATTTTTCAAACCGTGGGCCTAAGAACTCTCTCCAAACGCTTCCAGGGATAATATGTTTGGCTAAAGCCCTGGCTTCATTTCTCGTCAATCCAAAGGCAGCTAGGTCTTTCCGTTCAAGGTTTTCGTCTCTTAAAGAGATTACCGCCTTCTCAAATCCCAACTTCTGAAGAGCCTTTGCAATTTCTTTCAACTTCCTGTGTATATCCTTAGTTTGCATTATTCTCGTAGAGCTTCTTATAAGGTGCTGGAGGTTTCTTGAAAGATCTTCAAGATTCTCTCTTCTTTGGATGTTGCTTATGGCTATTGCAACATGGGAAGCTAATATCTCAAGGAAACGCCGGTCCTCATCATCGAAAGCGTCTAGTTTTTCGCTTTCAACGTTTAGGACGCCTAAAACCTTTTCGCCTAGCTTTATTGGCACCGCAAGTTCGGATAAGAGCCCCTTAACTCCAGCGTCTACGTAGGCTTCATCTTTCCTCACGTTTGGAAGATAAACTGCTTTCCCGATTTTAGCAGCTCTAACAGTTATGCCCTTATCACCATCTAACGGCAAAACTATCTGCAAGGGGCGTGACAGCCCAAGAGAGCCTATCAATCGTAAGGTTTTCCCTTGAACCAAGAAAAAGTCTATATATTTAAAGCCCAAAATTTTCTGCACAGCATGCAAAGTTTGCTTGCAGACTTCCCCTATGCTTTTCGCCTTGCTAAGGTTTCTTCCATAAGCATTTAAAGCCGCCAATTTTTCCTGCCTTTTCAAGTTGTTTATGGCAATGGCGGCGTGGGAGGCCAACACTTCAAGAAGTTTCCTATGCTCTTCATTGAAGGCGTCTATCTTTCGACTTTCAACGTTTAGTACTCCTAAAACTTTCCTACCAACTTTCATTGGCACCGCAAGTTCAGACCGCACTTCTTCTACATTTTTAATGTAGGCTTTTTCCTTTCTAATGTCTGGAACAGTTACTGACTTTCCGGCGTTGACGGCCTTGACAGCTATGGCCTCGTCTTCATCAGTGTATAGTTTAAGCGATAATGCTTTTGAATATCCGCGACAAGCAACTGGACGGAGAACTTCTCCCTCTTTTATGAAAATGCCAGTATACTCGAAACCTAAAGTTTTCTCCATAGCGTCCAAAATAAGCCTATAAATTTCTTTTAGACTTCGGGCTTGGTTGAGTTTCTGTGCATACCTGTTTAGCTCTGAAAGTCTTTTTTCGAAGAGGCATCTCTCCTCTTCAAGCTTTCTTCGTTGGGTTATATCAAGCACCTGGGCTATTGTCCGCATTTTTCCTTGAGCGTCTCGCAGTGTTGTGGTTTTAACAAAAACTATTTTTTCCTCGCTTTTTTCCCCTCTAATTTTCAGCTCATACTTCGAGAAAAAGCGTGTTCCCTTTTGCCGTTCAGCTTGTTTCGCTTGTTCACGCAGCCTTTTATCCGTAAAGAGGGGTTTAAAATCTTCTGCTAAGAATTTTCTAAAATCTTGCCCGATTATTTTGTCCATCGGGTATCCTAAAATTCCAGCTAACATTTCGTTTGCATAGATAATCCTATAGTTTTCGTCTATTATGGCTATGCCATCATGGGAGTTTTCTACAATGGAGCGGAAAAGCTCCTCGCTTTCTCTAAGTTTATCCTCTATAAGCTTCCTATCTGTAATGTCACGACATACGCCTATTAAACCCACGGTTTTTCCATCTTTGTCAAAAATGGGAACCTTTACCGTATCAAGAAATCTCTTTTCACCTTTTTCGTTTACAGTATATTCTATCACATGCACCGTTGCATTCTTCTGAAATACCATCTCGTCGCTATTCCTACATTGGCAAGCCAGCTCAGAGGGAAGAATCTCTTCAGCTCTCTTTCCTATGATATCTTCCTTCTTCAAACCTGCAAGTTTTTCGAAGGCACTGTTAACAATAAGATACCGCCTATTCACGTCCTTGAAAAATACCATGTCCGGAATAGCTTGGAGTAAAGCGTTTAGGAAGGTACAGATCTCTTGAATGCTTTCCTCGTATTTTTTGCGGTTTGTAATGTCGCGGGCTATTCCAAGCCCACCAAATATCTGGCCATTCTCAATTAGCGGCACGCTTATAAACTCGCCGATTAAATATTCGCCAGACCCAGTACGCACCCTAAGCTCGACTAGTTCAGGCTTACCAGCCAAAGTTTTCTGGAAATTTTCGACAGCCTTAGGAACATCTTCCGGATGGATGATCTCCACAAAGGGTTTGCCGATCCACTCTTCACGTTTCCATCCGGTGATTTTTTCGAAGGCTGGATTAAGCGAAATAATCTTTCCTTCAGATGAAATTGTGTATATTATATCTGGAGCCGCTTCAACAAGAGTGCGGTACCGCTTTTCGCTTTCAATTAGAGCGTTCTCCATCTCTTTGTATCTTGTTAGGTCTACAGCCATTCCGAATTTTACATACTTGCCTCCAGACCATGGGATGGCCTTGTCAAAACATTTGTACCATCGTCCAGTTTCATCGCATTTATACTCCCACGCACAGACTTTGCCAAGGTTTTCTCCAAAAATGCATGTATTGTTGCAGAAGGGACAAGGACTTTCAAGTTTGTGAAGAACTCTATAACATTTTTTGCCCTCAGCTTCCCCGTAGACCCGTTTAAATGCATCATTTGCCAAAAGTATTTCATTTGTTTCCGGATCTATTATGCAAACGAGCTCTTCTAAACCGTCAAACAACGCGTGAAAAACTTCCAAAAAGCAGGTTGCTTCTTGTTTTTCCACCATGTTAGGTATCACCTGAGGAAAGTAGACGCTTTTTAAGGTTCTCTACGTTGCTCAATAAGTCTGAATTTTCTGCTTCAAGTTTCAAGTTTAGCTTATTGCAGAGTTTTTCCAGTATAAGCTTTTCAAGATAGGGTGCGCCGGGGCCGAAGATTGTTTCAAGGGCCTTCTTAAATTCCGTCAAGTTTTGGGGTATTTCCTCCTTTTGCAGTTTAAAGGTGTTTTCTACATGAAATAGTATGGCTTGTTTCGGTGATTCGCCAAGGGTCTCCAGTCCCTCTTCGATAGCTTCTAGGATTGTTTTTTGGAAGTCTTTGAGCGTCAATGGTTTTTCGCCTGACAAACATATTGAATATTACGATATTATACGTAAAAACTTTTTCGGACACCAATTAAATCATTATGAATTCAGAATCAATAAGAAAAGATTATTTCACCTTTGCCTTCTGAAAACTACGCCTTGCAGCTTTAACATAATTAACAAAAACAAATTCTTCACGATCATCCCATTCAAGGGGCTGCCCTAGGTGGGCATATAGCCTCTTCATTATCATGATTTCTAGAAAACGCGCACCCGCACCGAAAATTTTCTCAAGGCCCTCAGCAAACTCATCTATGCGTTTTGGAATTTCTTCCCTTGAAATTTTAAACTTGTCCTGAAGATGGAAATATATGGACTGTCTTGCAGATTCACCCAAAGAAGACAACGCCTCGTCAACAGCCTTCAGCAGAAGTTCGTCAAAAGCTTTTCCAGTCAACTTCATCTTTCTCTCTCTCTCAAAGTTAGTGTCTTCTAGTGTATAAAAGTTGCTAAGCGTTTAATTCTTTTAAGTTATTGATTTGACCGAGTTAGAATCGAACTTTGAAAAAGAATGAGCTTGCCTTCTGACACGTTCCTCCATGAGGCTTAGAGATTTCACATAGTCCATCAGAGCCATCCTCATGGTTTCGCTTTCGCTAGTTCCAAGTCTTCGCGCCAACTCTTGCAACATTTCTTTTTGTTCTTTGCTTAGGATTACCTTAACTATGCACTTGCGTGGCATTGTTTAAACCCTTCTTTGCATTTTGTATATTTGGTATATCAGAAACATTTAAAAGACTTACGCTATAAAAATATAAACGGTGCAGACCAATGAAAACCTTAAGAGTTTCAGACGACGTCCACCAAAAACTCACGGCCCTTTTAGGCGAACTTATGGCCCAAACAAGCAAAATGCAAACCTATCAAGACGCTATCGAAGCCATGCTTCACCAATCTGTAATTTTACCGGCAGAACTCCTCCGCGAAGTTGAAGAATTTGTCGAAAAACATAGACATAAGGGCTACACGCGTCGAGAGGAGTTTATACGTCAAGCAATACGCTTCTTCCTACGATGGGAATCCGAAGAATACGAGTACTTCGAAATTCCAAGAGAGAAATATGAAAGACTTAAAAAAGCCATCAAAGCCTTAAGCATGCCCCACACGACACCATGGGACTTCCTCGAGGACCAAATAGATAGAGTCTTAGAACAATATGAAAAATATGTAGAAAAACCGGCGGAGGAGTAAAAACCGGTGTCTGCAACTGTTAAAGGTGTTGAACATATCGTGAAACTTCAAACTTTTGGAAATGTTAACAAAGATTTAGCTGAAAAGTTGTTAGGCATCATCGCCGAGTGCTATGAAAGACTAGGCCCGCCAATGACATTCTCCGTAAACCTAAACATTTTTGAAACATCAAGCAGTCAAGGATTTTTCGCCACCCACGACGCCCTACAAGGAAAACCCACAATAAACATTTACCTGGACAGAGTTTCAAGCCTGCCGCCAGACGTTGCTGAAGCCGGAGTTAGACGCCAAGCAGCCCACTCCATTCTTCACGGCTCGCCAGAATACTATAAAATCAAGTTTCCAGCCGAACTGCGGCAAGTCATGCGCGATTATGGTTTGCCGGAAAATGTTGCCACAGAAATTCTTTACGGGGCAGCCATGGCTGCCAAGGAATACGACGTAACAAAATTTCTAGTAGAAGGCGGATACATCGAAGACCAAGTAGCCTACGTCCGATACATGCTTGAACCAACAGCTGAAGAGCTTCAAGCATGGGAGATGGCGAAACCCAATCCCACAGCCAGAATAGTCTATCTCACAATGGCTATCCGAGACATTTCATGCGCCATCCCAATGCTCAAAAAGCCAGAAATCAGCGGCGAAATCAAAAAGCACTTAGAAAAAAGAATCAACCACCTGCCAGACGCTTACAAAGCAACAATACAGAAAATAGTAGATGAAATAATCCAAAAATTTTCAGAAGACACATTCAAAAACATAAACCTTATAGTGAAAGCCATCACCGAATATATAATCCGCAAAGAACTAACAACTACATAAAAAGAGGGGCAACAAAAGAGTGAGCAGAATAGTATTAGACGCAATCCTCAGCGCCATGCAGGTTTGGCTAAACGAACACGAGAAAGAACAGCTATACCATGAGCTTATCGCCTATTTTGGACTTATAGGCGCCCTAAACGAGTGCCAAGCCCTAGAACACGCATGGCAGGATCCATACAACCGCCATGAAATAGAACAATTCATCAAAACATGGCTCATATGGAGACGCAAACGCAGAAAAGAAGCCATAATCGGCGTAGTTTAGCTTTCTACAGGTCAAAAGTTGTTTGAAACTTTTTAGTCAAGTTTAAGCTGTTTAGCTGTTTGGCCAATTCTGTCGGTCTCTTGTTGGCCATTGGGCTGGCCAGTGGATTGTCCAGTTCGGCTTTTCATTTTCTTTGGCGCTTTACTCTTTTGCTGTGCGCTGTGCATGTGGAGGCGTATGAAGTTGCCTTGGGAGGTGACTGCCAACTATATTCGGAGCGGCCACCGCAGTGTTGACGAGTTCGAGCCCGAAAGCCTTCGCACCATTGTGATTTCTGAGGAGGATGGGATTAAGGCGGTTGTCGGCAAGCCTAAGGGCAAACATTCCATGGAGGTTGTCAGCTATCTCTTTGACATTTATAAGGGTTGGACTTTGGAGAAGGCTAAAGACTGGTTTAAGCGGCACCAGCAGAAGCGTCAAAGCGGAGCCGAGCATTTCATTGCTGTTTTGCCCTTCAAGGTTGTTGAGAAGATTGTTGACAAGCCGCTGCGGATTAGAGGCATCGCTTTAACGGCTGGCATAAGCCGAAACCTGAACATTTACCTGCCGGAGGAGCTGGAAGCATTCGCCAGTCGGCTTGTTTCCGCGCCCGTTTATATTGAGCATGTGTCTGTGCCGAACGCTGTTGGCAAAGTCGTAAACGCCCACTGGGACGGTGAAAACCTATGGTATGAGGCTGAAATATACGATGATGAGGTGGCTGAGAAAATTCGTAAGGGCTTGATTAGGCATGTGAGTATAGGCGCCGACTACGAGCGATTGGATGTTGTGGATGGCAAAATTCCAAGAGGCTTACACAACGCTGAGTTAAGCCTTGTGGCCGTGCCCGGCATTCCGGAGGCGAACATCCAAATCGTGGAAAAGCTGACGGAGCAGGGCGGCGAACCAATTGCCGCTGGCGAGTATATTTTGGGCTTTTATCAGGACTTGGAGGCTTTTCTGCCGGATCATTTCAGCACTGTTTGGCTTGACAGGGAGAACGGCGTCTTCGCCATCATGGGCAAGCCTAAAGCCGAGCCGGAGACAAGCCGCGTTCAGAGCATTTTCTTTGCCAAAAGCAAGCTTTGGGATCAGCAGAAAATCCGAGACTGGCTTGCCATGCATCCAGCATACATGGCTCCAGTTAAGCAGCCAGACGGTTTAGGCGGAGCCCTAACTGAGGGCGTGTTTGTGAAAAATGCCAAGCGATTGGTTAGCGTGAACGCTGTTGTCAAGATGTTGAGGGCTGTTTTGCCAAGCCCCATGGTTGAGCGTAGCTGGGGTTTTGGGCCGCAGCGCATGTGCCAAGAACTACGCAGAGTCATCTATAAACTCGAAAGGTTTGGCGCTTCCATGGGAGTAGGTCAGGACGAACTGGCCGAAACTGTAAGAAAATGAGTGGAGTGATGGTTTATGGCTGATTTGACTGGAAAGCCTTGGATGGCGGCGGGTGAAACAGACGATCCAACGGCGGTTATTGAAACCTTTGAGGCTGCAACCGCCATCAACAAGGGCGACCCGGTTTATTTAAGCGCTGATGACAAGGTTAGCCCAGCCACTTCGGCGCAGGACTGCATTGGCATAGCCCTAAAAAGCGTCTCTGCAGGTCAGCCTTGCCCAGTGCTTGTTCGCGGCAGGGTTAAGGTTGTGGCCGGCGGCGCCATAGCTCGTGGCAAAGCTGTTTACGGAGCGGACTCTTCCAAGCGGGTTTTGGCTTTAGCCGACATAAACGAGGCTGGCTCGGCAACCCATTCTTGGACGAGGAAGCTTGGATGGGCTCTGGAAAGTGCATCGGCTGCCGGCGACCTCATCTTCATCTACGTTGACAAGTAGCGGAGGCAGTTATGCATGGTGAAGCCTAAGCTTTTTGAGAGTTTAATGCAGTCTGACAGCGAATTCCGCCAGCTCATGGAAAACCTAAGCCAGAGAGCGGCGTCGCATCCGTTTTTGAGGCGCTACTGCGAAGTTGCCTTGAAAGAAAGGCTTTTCAGCGACACTGTCAGCGCTTTGGGACACATGCATGACACGTTGGTTGAGGCTGCCTACCCTGAAATGATTGGCAGAGAAATCATCATGGTCAGGCCCACCACGGAAGCCATGGAAAGATTCCCATTGGATGAGAAGGCTGTGGCCTATCGCTATGCTGAGGGCGCCTACACGCGGTTGAGCGGCAAAAAAGTCAGCACCGTGGACATTTACATGAACATTGTGGCTGAAGCTTCTGAAGTTTGGACCCGCGAGTTTCTCGAAGATGCCACGTGGAATGTCATGGAGGCTATGACTGAGAAGGTTGGCAGGGCCCTAGGCGAGGCGGAGACAAACCATATTCTATCCATGTATGGGAGTATTGCCAACGCCGACTTGGCTGGAGGAGGCCCCATGGACAATAATGGCCAAGCATTGAACTGGAGTGGCGTTGTGAAGCTGCATAATGCTGTTCGGGGCGAAAACTGGAGGCCCACAGTGCTTGTCTTAAATGAGGTGCAGTTGCATCAGCTTCTAAACGATGACAAGTTCATCCATGCGCAGTACTTGCCATCCGAGCATGTGGATCTTGAGCGGGGAGTTGTGGGCAGTGTTTTGGGCATGAAGGTATTGGCGAGCACTCTGGTGCCTAATGGAACAGCATATGCCATTGATACGCGGGTCGCCGCAGTAATGCTGTTGCGCAGAGACATAACCGTTGAGGATTGGGAGGATCCGCGAACAGGCGAGTTCGGCGTAAGGGCGACAACCCGATTTGGCTTGGGCGTACTCCGCAGCAAAGCCGTCGCAAAAATGATCAACATAAGCACTTCGCTGTAGGCGGCCAATAGCATGGAAAAAATAGCCGTCAAATGCCCCAAATGTGGAAAAATCCATCACCTGAAAAGCCGAAGCGACGTAGTGATATGCGACTGCTGGCAGATCTGCCCCATCTGCGGGGCGGAGATGACGCCCTACACGCCGGACACTACGCCGAAAACCTACGCACTAGATGGCGTGCGGGAGCTGCAGGTGCTGATGGTTTGCACGAGGCATTATCCACCTTTTTATGGCGTGCAAAAGCCCGTGGAGGTTGGGGTTGATGCGTAGGCTTCAGGAGCGTTTAAGGTTGGCGAAAATAGTGTTGGCCGAGCTTAAAAAGAGGCCTTTGGGCAGAACGGAGCTTGAAAAGCGCACTATACGGCAGTTTGGGACTCACAGCGCCTTCGAGGGGATTTTCCGCTGGCTTGTTCAGGGCGGATATGTGGCTAAAAGCGAGCATCGCCACCGGGCGCCCTACGTGATCACCGAGAAGGGCCTGAAACTTCTGGAGGGCTTGTAGCATGGCGAATGTTTTAAGGCGCCTACTCGAGGCCTTCACGGCGGGGCGACGTCAAAGCGGCTACGCCTACACGCAGTCCACATTAGCCTATGAAATGCCAACCATACCTTTAGCGGATGTATTGCGGCTTTATGAGCGGGATCCCGCATGCAAGGCCAGCGTGGATCTGCTGGCGGCCTCAGCCGTCGGCATGGGCTTCTACACGACGGTTAATGAGAACTATTCGAGGGCGGAGGAAGCCAAACACCTCGTAGACCAGTTTAACGAGGAAGCCAACCTTGACACGCTTTTGTGGGAGATGGCCCGCGTCCTAATCGCCTGTGGAAACGATTTCTGGCTGAAGATTACCCCTGAAAGGCTTACGAGGCTTTATAGACTGCCAGTGGATGCCATAGAGAAAATCGAGTACAGCCACCTCCAGGAGGGCTGGCTTAAAATCCCATATCGGGTGGAAGGCTACAGGCTAAGGCTCGCCTATGGTGGTGAAACGCTTAATCCGGAGGCTGTTATCCACTGGCGCATAAACTGTTTGGGCTCTTCGGGCTTTGGAACGGGAGTTCTCCAGGTGCTATTGCACACGTTGACGTTTTATGCTGACCGCAGACCAGCCTACGCCTGGATGAAGGCCAAAATAGAGCGTATAATGCCAAAAATCTTCGAGAAATATGCTGGGCCGGATGTTTTGGCGCTTCTGGAAAGGGCTGACGAGGCGACCATCCAAAAGTTTGAGAAGGCCATCAAAAGCCGTCCGGAAGAGGGCGTTTGGCTATTTTACAGCGGCAAGGGCGACGTTAAGCCTTTAACCATTGACCCCCGCGCCCGATTTGAGTATTACATCGACTACATTGTGAACCAGTTTTATCTTGGCTGTGAAACACCATTGCCGAGGCTTTTCAGCACGCCGGGCTTCACGGAGGCCAGTGCACGAGCCGCCTTGGAGCTGCAGGATATGCTCATAAAGCCCATACAGCGCTACATTAAGCGGCAGGTTGAACGCTCCATTTTTGCGCCTTTGCTTGTTCAGGCGGGCTTAAACCCGTATGAGGCTAGGGTTCGCCTAAACTGGGGTGCGCCCAAAACGCCACAGGTTAGCATTGCCGACATGCTGAAGGCTGCCGAGTTGGGGCTCATCCGCCCAGAAGAGTTTCGCAAGAATGCGGTTAAATGGGGTTGGGAGTTGTGGGACAAGCCCTCCGAAACCGCCTTGGAGGAGGCGAAGTCATAATGCCGCTAAGCTGTTTTTGGCTCTCCTTTCTCCCCTCGGAAAACGCCGTGCCAGTGCCACAGCCTCTCCATGGCGGCGGAAAACGGCTCAATAAAACCCAAGTTGGAGGTGAACGATTGAATTGAACCTTATGCATATCAGTTTAGGCGTGGGTGCCGCTATAGTCTACGCTTTTCTAGGGTATGCAGCTCAAGACAAGCCTTTCAACTGGCGCAAGTTTCTGCGAACAGTGGCTATCGCCGCTTTTTCAGCGCTTGGTCTTGACTTGTCTGGGATGACCTTTGACGTTTACACCGCACTAGTAGGTCCTACAGCCATAACCGTTTGGATTCAGAAGCTTTTGGACACTGCTAATCATTGAGGGGGATAAGCCTGTGACAAGTCAAGAGGTGCCCTACTGGCGCTATGAAGAAGCCTACAAGGCTATTCACAGCGCCCTAAGTGGACTTATGGCTCCACCAGCGGGTAAAAGAATTACAAGGCTTACGTTTAAGTGGAACGCTGACGGCACAGTGCAAACGTTAAAGGCGTTTATGGGCGACGAGCTACTTTTCACCCTCACCTTTTCTTGGAATTTAGATGGCACCCTACGGGAGGTGACTCGAACATAGGCTGGGCGTGCAGCCTATGCGGGAAACACCTGAAAGGAAAGGAGTGATGTAATATGCCTGAAGTGAATGTTGGAGGTCTTGTAAGGTACCGTGTAATTAAGCGGCGGGTTGGCGAGTCTGAACCATACAGCATAGACGAGACAGAGCACAGCTGTTTCCTAGTTGAGGGCATGAATTACATGTGGCGTTTGATTTTGGGTGAGTCTGGGTTGACGCCTTTCAATGCGGCTAACGCCCATATCGGTGTGGGCGACGGGACAACGGCTGAAAACGAGTCGCAAACGGGATTGCAGGGCACAAACAAGTATTATAAGGGTATGGCAAGCGGTTATCCACAAGGCCCTTCACAGGCAGGTGACAAGAAAGCCGTGTTTAGGGCTGTTTTCGCCAGTAACGAGGCGAACTTTGCTTGGAACGAGGTTACTGTGGCGAATGGCAACAGCGACGCTGCCGTAAACATGCTCCGCATAGTGGCAAGTAAAGGCACAAAGAGCAGCGGTGAAGAGTGGACGGCTGAAGTGGAAGTGCAGTTCCAGAACCCGTAAACTAGAGGGGGCTAGAAATGTCGGAGATTTCGAGGGACATGATTCTCGACAAGTTTAAGGCTGTCAAGAAAGATGTAGATGTTATTTTGTTTAAACAGTTGGAGGGCGGCGGCTATATTGGCATAACTGCCAAAGACTTTGCCGGCATGTTGAATTGGATTTTGAGGGGCAAGGTTGTCGAGGAAACTGTGAAGGGTTATGCGGAGGACGGATCGCCTATTATAGAGCGGAAAGAGCGGGACCCGACGTTTGAAGAGATTAAACAGCGGTTCAAGGATAGCGGTTATGCCCAGCTTTTTGAAGAATGGCTTGCTAAGGGCGTTGTTAGTTTGAAGGATTTACAAGAGTTGTTTGGGGGTAAACTGCCATGGCGGTAGGCGACGTTAAAAGCGACCTGCAAAGCATTCCAGCTGGAAGTTTCTTGGCTATTCAGCCGCCCAGCGGCGAGGAATGGGTGGTTCACAACATTTACCACGAGCATGATGTTGAACTCCACTTTACTGATGGAACAAACAGCTTAGCCTTTGACACAGATGCTGGAGCTGGCGTCTACGCGAAATATGCCTTTCACTGCACCTACAGCCGATACATTCGAGTGAAAAACACGAACGCCTCAGCCCGCCTGATAGGTTTTGATGGTGTGCAGACTAAATGACAAGGCTGACGCCGTTGCTTGGCAGTTTGAGGCTGTTCACAATTAATTATGCTACACCACGTGAGGAGCTGCTGTCGACGCCTATAACTTTGCCTACAAGTGAGCCGACTGACCCGCAGGCAACCTTCACGTTGCAGTCTTCCGACTTTCCAACGTGGAGCGTTAAGCCATACAGCGTAAAGTATATTGCGTGTTTGTATGCGGCTGGAAGGTTTCCAACTGCTGGAACACTGTATTGGCGTATGGTGAAAAACGGAGCCAGCGTTAACAATGGCAACGCATCTATCAGCGCCGGCTACTATTACACTGTGAACGCCTTTTTCTTGGATGTTGCGCCGGGCGACGTTTTAGGCGTGAAACTCTGGAGCAGTGTAAGCGACAGCAACTACGACTATAAGGCGATTTTCGTGTATCCAACCAGGTTCTTTCCATTTCCAACGCTGGGCTATAAACAGCTATATGCACAGGTGAAAATCTGGAACACTGACTCGCCTACACTGTTTCCAACGCTAATGTTAGGTAACCCAACACCATGGTTGCCTTACTATCCATGGCATGGATTCATTGAAAATGGAGGCAGTTATGCTTGGAATATTGGCATAGTAGGAACTATAACATTCTCATACTATAGTCCACATGCAACCTACGGATTGTGGCGGATATGGTATTATGGAGATGCAACCAACGCTAACGCTGCAAGCGTGCAGACAGATGCAACTTATCGCCCGAAATATTACCGCAACTACTTGAACATTAAAGTTCAATGCAGACCTTTAAGGCTGGAGTAGAAATGCCAGAGCTAACAGAGTACGGCGACGTAATGCTAAACGATTACGTGGACGAATGGGGAAGACGCCGAATAAACGGCCTACTGGAAGACGGCGTCAAAATCTTCATTGCCGCTCCTAGAATAATAATCAAGACTTGGAGTACAATGTTAAATGTTAGTTATATTTTTTCAAGATCGTATTGCAGTTTTAGGCTTACCCAAACCTTAAGCTTAGCTCATACCCTGGTCCGCCACCGTTGTATACGGTTAACCCAAGCCCTACGGACGCTTCGTGAGTTCTATGTTGCTAAGCCAACGGCTAAGAAGACAAAGCTTCTCCTCGTTTTTGGCGATCTCGCCATTCAGCTTTCAAACGATTAGGAAAGAGCTTAAAATCAAAATTCACAAGTAATATGAAGAAGCGTGATTGCATGGCGAATGGTAAAGCACTTGCACTTGCTATTGTTATTTTTACATGCATGTTACTTTTGACTGCGACGGGCGAAGCAAAATTAAGGGTTTATGGCTGGAGTAACAGCGGATATAGCACAGATCCCAAAAATCCGAGGTACGGTACCCATGACTGGATTGCGGAGCATGCCCTAGACTGGCTTCCATCGACTGAGAAACAGCTCATCCTCGAAAATCTCGCCATATACCTCTATGGAACAGAACTTCCAGACAACGGGGACGCCGCAGACGGCATAGGCGACGCCGCCAAACATCACGTTTACTTTTTCGCCAACGGCTCCTTACAAGACGACATCGGAGCAGTGCGCGCCCAACAAGAATTCGAGAACGCCTTGAATCATTACAATGCCGGACGGGTGGAAGACGCCGTTAAACATCTTGGAATCATGACCCACTATATTGCGGATTTAGCCGTCTTCGGCCACGTTATGGGCGCTGGAACAGATTGGGGTGAGGAAAAGCATCACAGCGACTACGAGGATTATGTACTGCAGAGAACTAACAGTCGCCAAGATGATTTCAACGTCTTCCTCCAGTTCGACGGGAGTCTTGAAACAATTACAGCCTATGAGGCGGCTAAGAAGCTGGCATACGACACAACCTTCGATCCAGACGGCGGCTTAACATGCACATGGATGGATAAAAATTATGATTGGAGCAACCCCACATTCAAAAACCGATGTGGAGAATCCCTAAATCTGGCGGTAAACCTAATCGCAGATGTCCTGCACACATTCGCCATACAAGCCCAAATAGGCCCAGATATAAGGCCGGTTCACATGATAATCGGGCTTTCCACAACTTTTGTAATCATATCCATTGTGATTCGTTATAGGTCCAGAAGAGGCAGCACCCGCGTCCAGCGCTTTTAAATGGCGTTTTTTAAACGCTATTTTCAGAAATTATTTGTTTTTAACGCTTTAATTTAAATAATTTAAAAAATTTTCTGTTTAAACGTGAAAATTGCTTAAATTTTGCTTTTATCTCTTGTAATGGTTGGAGGATTGGCTGTTGGCAAGTGTTTCCATCGAGGACGTGCGGGACGTCTTAAACATTGGCGAAGCGGACATTCCGGATGAAAAAATTGCCAAAATGATTAAGCGGGCTGAGGTTGCCCTTGAACTTGAGCTTGGCAAGGAAATAGACTATGTGAACTGCACAGACGCTGAAAAGGAAGCTATGACGGTTTTAGCCGCCATATACGCTATCTGCTATCTAACAGGCGGTTCAGCCGTCGGCTTAAGCTTCAGCCTAGGCGACAAAAATGTAAGTGTGCTGGGCAACGCTCCACCCTTAACCGTTTTGCAGTCTGAACTTGAACGCATCCTCTCCCATCTAAAACAGCCTTACGTGGGGAGGGCTTAACACCATGGGAAAATTGCCAGAGGCTTATTTCCAGTTCGTCATGGATTACGCGCCATACGTTTATGTGGTTCCGCCGGGCACGCCTGACCAAACATGGGGTAGGGCGGCTTTTGCCGCTGCTTTCGCCATAGACTTCCTCTATGAGGCTTATGGAGCGGAGCAGTTCAGTAGCCGCAAAGACATAATTTACGACAAGATTGCGAATCTCGCCGACTGGATTTTGACTCAGCAGTACACAGACAACGCGAAAAAGGCTTATGGTGGGTTCAAGTCCACAGAAAACAGCAACCATTACTATGCGATGGACGCTTGTCGCGTTATTCCATCCCTCTTGAAGGCTTACAAGCTGACCGGCGACGGCGACTATTTGGAGGCTGCGAAGCTGGCGGGAGGCACCTTTCTAAAAACCATGCAGGACCAGCAGCCCCATGGCGGTTTTGCAAGAGCCGTTGATGAAGGCGATAACTGGCTTCTGGAGTTGGATGTAGAATGCCTGTATGGGCTTATAGGCTTGAAAATGCTGGCTGAAAAATACGACGTGGCAAACGCTGAACTATACCGGGACATGATGGAGCGAGCGGTTGGCTTTCTCCGAGAAGGCTTTGAAGGCTTGTGGCTTTGGTATAGCCCAGCCGACGGCAAGTGGCATCGGGTTGGATTGAGGGAAAACCATATTTACGATGATTGTTTGGCTTACGCGCTTTTGGGCTTATATGAATATGAGGGCTGGAGCAGCACATGCCAAAAGGTCTACGGTTTCATCAACTCGATTGGGGCTTCGGCGCAGTTTCCCGCCTACAACCAGGCGGTCTGCTGGGCTGGCTACTTGGACGTGGTTTCACGTAGCCCAGCCTGCGACTATTATGATGCAGTTACAGCCGGAATCCTGTGGAGGGTTAGGCAGAACCATGACAAGCCAAGCCTAGCCTTCAGCAAAAGAGTCATCGAAAAACATTGGGATGCCTTCATGTATTGGGGTGTCCGCCACGCCGACTACACGCCGGTGGAAGACAGGTGGGCGATGGCGACGGTCTGCTGGCTTGCGAGGCTCCTCCTAAACTATCGAGAGCCGCTGACGCGGTTCATGCAGGTTTTGAGGGCTATAGGCGAAACCCTCACGCTTTATCCGGCTATAGCTGCGGGCGAAACAGTTGCTTATGGCGAAGGCTTAGACATTCAAGCCGTCGTCAATCCAGCCCGCGTTGACGAGGTTCTGCTCGAACCCGGCTACGTTCTGAACGATTACATTGCCGTTTACTCCTTCGCCCCAATCAGGCGCCACGACAAGGTTAGATGGAGAGGCGTTGACTACGAGGTTTTGACGGTTCAACCCTTCAGTTGGAAGGGTGAAGCAGCCTACTATAAGGCGGTTTGTAGGAGGATGCTTGGCTGATGAGTGTAAACGCAGACCTCGTTGAAGCCATCATCGAGCTTTTGCGGGCGAACATGCATGTTGTCAGAGAGGATGGAAGCTTAGCCAACATCCAAGTCAGCCGCGAGTGGCTGAGCCAAGAGGCTTTGCCAAGCGGTGTGGATGGACAGGTAACCGTCGGTTTAGCTGAGTGCACAAGCACAAAGGTTGAGTTAAGCGGTAGGCTTCGCAGACAAGTCTACACAATCCGCGTTAACGTGTGGAGTCACGAAAACGGCACACGCAACAAAATGGTGGAGGAGGTTAATCGCATTGTTGGACAGAACCGCAACGCTCCGGCTGAAGGCATCGCCTACTTGGATGTAGCTGGCTTCCGCAACCTTGACCGCATTGACGTTAAACCCTTCATTTACAGGACTGAGCTTGTCCTAAAATCATGGTCCTTCGTGGATATGGGGGTGTAAATGGAAATGCCTGAAACCTATGGATCCCACGAGTGCCGCGTGTATTTTGTGCAGGAAACAGCCTACGGTCAGATGCCAGCCAACCCAACCATGATTGGCGTTAACGCCGAAAACGTGGACGCCGCCATAAACCCAAGCCTCGTGAAGGTGCGGGGCGTCGGAAGCAGAGACCCCACCGCCATAAAAAGGGGACTGCGAAAGCCCATATTGAGATTAAGCCATATCCTACCAAGCGACGCGCCGATAGGCTTCATTCAGCATGTGCAAACCCTAAACAGCCTAAGCGTTCAAGTGCTGTGGTTTAAAGGCTTATTCAGCTCCGCCACAAACATCATCAGCCTCCTATACAGGGGCATGCGCATCGACAAGCTCACCGTGGAATGCGGCATAGACGAACTCGTTAAAGCGGACGTGGAGCTTGTGGGACAAGACGTGGAGGTTGGCACGGGCAAGATAGCTGGTGCCACCTACGCCGACTATGCAGGAGCAGTTGCCTACACAGAAAGCTTTGTCCAGCGGGGCAACGCCGACGGATCAGAATTGACAGATTTAACCCGCATAACCGACTGGAAATTCACCATCGAAAACAATCTGAAGCCCGTGCCTGTTATCCGCAGTGCAAACGCCTACTTGGCGAAGTATCTGCCAGCCCGCCACCGCGAGTTGGGCGGCGAATTAACCTTTGAGTTCGAGGACAAAAGCGAATTCGAGGATGTGATAAACGACGCGGAGTTCAGCCTAAAATTTGGCTTAGGCGGCTCTCACTACGCCCTCTTCAAGTACTGCAAGTGGGAAAATGTGCAAACGCCAGTGCGCATCGAAGACCTTGTCAGCCTAAAAGCCCGTTTTGCGGCGCGAGACGTGGTGATAGCCTAATGCATACCGAAACCGTCATCATAGGCGAGGAATACGGCGAAGAGTATGCCGGCAAATACGTTTTCCAAGAATTGACATGGGCGAAGAGAAGCCGCATAATCCAAAAACACACAAAATACCATCCGCTAACTGGGCAGGTAGTGGCAGCCGACTACGTGGCTATTCAAGCAGAAACCATAATAGCCAGCCTAAAGGAGCAGCCGCCACACAAGCCCATAACCCTTGAAAAACTGTTGAGCGAGGACCCTGCTAACGGCGTGCCAATAGCCCTTGGCGAACTGTTCAGCCAAATCGTGAACCGCCTAAACAATCTCAGCCATGAAGAAACAGCTTTTTTATACGGGCAATCCGACGGCAAAAGCCATGCGCAGCCCTCACAGAGTTCCGCCTCTGTAAAGAGTTCGGATGGACGCCAAAACAGCTTGCCCAACAACCAGCCAAAACAATACAGCAATTCATCGCCATCCTAAACGAGCTTGACCGAATGGCTGAAGAGGAAAAAGCCAAAATGGAGCGGCAAACCCATGGCGGCTGAAATAACCATAACAATGGAGGGCGCAGAAAACCTTCAACAGGCATTGCGGCGCCTCGACGACGCCATGCAACACAACATTCAGGAAAATCTGGAAAGATGGGCTGTGGAAGTCCACGAGTACGCCAAAATCCTAGCCCCGGCTAGAACTGGGAGACTGCGGAGTAGCATATACTCGAAAGCAAGCGGCTGGACTGTTGAGGTGGGCGCCTCAGCCGAATACGCCGCCTACGTCGAGTTCGGCACTCGCTATATGCAGGCTAAACCCTTCCTCCGCCCAGCCATAGAAGAACATCTGCCAGTCCTTGAAACATTGATTCTCGAGGCTTTTGACAAAGCCCATATGAAGGCTGGACTGCCATGAGCTTCCGCGAAATAGCCATAACAGTGCGAGCCATAAACCGCGCCAGCAGCGAATTCGCCAGAATTCAGTCGGACGCTGAGGCGCTGGCAACACGTATCCGAAACCTTGGCTCCACCATTGCAGGGTTAGGCGCCACCGGGACAGCCATAGCCCATATAGCCCATCAGTTCGGCCTTTTAAACTCTGAGCAGACCCGCGTGTTAAGCAGTGCCATGCAGGTTATAACCGCCATGGGCATGTTTATGCGAACAAGCCTCGGCGCTGCCATAGCCCAGAAAGTGTATGCGGCAGCCTGCTGGATAGCCACAGCCGCCCAAAACGCCCTAAACATAAGCTATGCAACCTTCCTAGCATTGACAGGCGTGGGCATAGCCGCCATTATAGCGGCTGCAGCCGCCATAAGCTATTTTGCCAGCCGAATGAACGCCGCCACAGCAAGCCTCCGCGAATACAACGAGGCGGCTGCCGAAACCTCAGCCCGTACAAGGGGCATCATACGGGCAGGTGAGGAGGAGCTTTACAGGCGGGGTGTTGAACGTTGAGTTTTGAGCCGCCACCACCAGTTGTAGCTGTAGCCTTCGGCGGCTATGGTGTCCCTCAAAGCGACGTTGTCGAATGCCGTGTGCACCTGGGCTGCACGAAAGAGGTTAGCAGCTTCACGCTTACCCTGCAGAACTGGGGTGGCAAGTATGGTCCAAGCGGCTCTATTCCGCTGAGCGTGGGCATGGACGGGGTAATAGGCATTGGCAGGGGCAACCGCTGCCCCCAAATAATAACATGCCGCATTGAAGGCCTCCGATACGAGTCAAAGCCCACGGAGCATTATGTGCACTTGAGCGGCAGATGCTGGGGCGAGCGGCTCTTCCGCCGAGTCTTCACAGGCGTCTTCGAAAACATGAAGGGCGAGGAGATCGTCAAACATCTATTGGACTATTATGTGGGGCTAAGCCATAATCGCGGCGGAACAGAGCTTGTGGAGGCCACGGACACCACTTATACGAGGCTGGAGTATGAGAACACACCTGTCTGGGACGTAATCCGGTATATTGCGGACTCCGCCGACAAAAACGGCGTCATAGGCTTTGATTTCCGCGTGGCTCCAGACGGCGAATTCGAGTTTTTCCCACGCAACAGCAAAACCTCGCCGGTCAACCTAATCGACGCCATCGAGGAGTATGAGTATTGCAGGGATATCCACAGCGTCCGCAACAAAATCACCGTTTACGGAACCAGCGTGAAGAAGCTGCCAGAAGACGCCAATGACGATGGTTATACGGAAAGCACTGCTGGCTGGATTTCAAATGGAAACTTAACCCTAAACAGTGGACACGTGGCTGAGGATGGCCAGAAAAAGTATTCGGATAGCTGGAGCGTGGAGGCGAATATTGCCAATGCGGCAGTGCTTTGGATGCAGCGTAGCTTTCCATCCATGCGGTTCGGCGGGGCAGACGGCTTTAAGGCTGTTTCTTGGTGGATGAACCTCTACTATGCGCCAGCCTATTATAGCGGTTTTAGGGTGCGCCTTCAAACCGACACAAACAACTATTTTGAGGCGGACTTAACGAGCCTTGTTTCCAGCGGTTCTGGTTGGAGGAAGTATACGCTTGACCCGACTAAGCCCACTTGGACGAGGGTGGGTAATCCAAGCTGGAACAGCATAAACGGCATAAGGTTCATAGTCAGCCACACACAGGCTGTTCAAGCCATCCAAATGCTGATTGACCATCTAGTTTTCTCGGGTGCACGCTACTCGGCGGTGCAGGAGGACACAGCCAGCCAAAGCCTTCATGGCTTGCGGGAGCTTGTGGAGGTGGATGAGGAGCTTTACAGCGACAATGAATGCTTGTTGAGGGCTAAGGCTCTCCTAGACCACTATAGGAATCCAGCTGAATCCCTAATCGTGAAAAGCACAGTCATAGATTATGGGGATACGCCGATCCTCGCCGGGGACCGCGTTTACGTGGAACTGCCCGACATTGGCGTCAGCGGCTACTTCCGCGTTGAAAGCGTGGAATATCATGTGGATGCCGGAGCCCAGACGCTGTGGTTGACGCTTAAGCTTGGACGGGAGGCGCGGCTTCTGGCGGACTACCTATACGCGTTGAAGGCTAAAACTGAGCATTTGAGCCGCCGCAAGGCTCCAGCATAAAAGCCTGATGGAGGATGGCATGTTGGCTAGGGGCTGTTGTAGGCGCACTGTTGTTGAGGTTCGGGAGGATTTACACCGGGAGATTCGGAAGTTGGCTTTGCTTAACGATTTACGGATTTATGTTTTGGCAAACGCCATAATAGAGGATTATCTTCGAGACGAGCAGCGGGTTAAGGCGCTCATTAAGCGCTTAAGGGTTGAGGCTGGAAGCACAATCTGCTAACATGCAACAGACTAGGCTGTTTTGGGCATCCCAGTGTTTGGCGGTCTGCTGGGTGCTGATTGGAGTTGGGCCGAAATGCTTAAGTGTTTTGTAAACGTTTTTGTTTACGTAAAGGGTTATGACTCAAGTTCAGCTTAGATTGCCGGAGAAAGTTGTTGAGGAGATTGACCGTTGGGTTGCTGAGGGTCGCTTCAAGAGTAGAAGCGATGCTATTAAGGCTATGATAGAGTTTTATCAAGAGCGAGAGAATACCCGCGAGTTTTTTAGGATGCTTGTTAGGCGTAGCGAAGAAGCCCGGCGGCATCCTGAAAAGCTTATTCCACTAGAGGACTTATAGTGGGTTTTAGGGTTTTTCTGCATCCTAAAGCGGTTAAAGAGCTCTCCAGACTGGATGAGGCTGTTAGAAACCGCGTTGTCGAGGCGCTTAAAAGGTTGGAGGTTAATCCGGAGAAGGCTGGGAAACGCCTAAAACCTTCGGCTTTCTGGAGTTTACGCGTAGGCGATTACAGAGCCATATATGAAATAGACAAAAACAACAGTAAAGTAATCGTCTTGTTTGTTGGGTATAGAAGCAAAGTCTACGAAGACCTAACAAAAATGCTTTAGACATTTTTATCTTAGCCTGGCAAGAGGCGCTTCACTTCTTCTCGGGTTGCGTGTTTCGCTCCTGAACCCGCCAAGTCTATGGTGGATTTTGGCTTAAGTTTCGCCTATCCAAATGGTTTGGTTTAAGTCCTTAAAGTGTTGGTCCCCTGTTATGAGTTTCGCGTTTAGGGTTTTCGCTGTCGCCAGTATTATGGCGTCGAAGAGGCTGGGAGCCGTTAAGCCTTCTTTTTTGGCTTTTTCTGTTAGCTGCATATAGCATTTGGCGGATTCTATGGCTGTTTGCGTGTTTATTGGGGTTATTTCTGTGGTCTCTTCTATGGTTTTTAGGCGTTGTTGGATGAGGGTTTCTTTTGCACCTTCGCGCATGTATTTTCGGGCTATTTCTGCCAAAACAATGTCTGGAGTGTAAGCCTCTTCAGCTTCTTGAATGGCTTCTAGGGCTTTTTCGCCTTGGCTGCTGCCTATGAAAATTTCAATCCAAGCGTAAGAGTCAACAACCACCGCCGCTGCTGCCGCCATTTTCACCGCGATCTTCCTCCATGAAAGGCTTAATTTTGCCCTTGTCAATGCCAAAGACTTCACTTAGGCGTTGTCTGCGTTGCTGGGCGATGAAAACTCTAATGGTTTCGTCTAGGGTTTGGACTCCAAGCTTTCGGCGCAGCTTTTCAAGCATTTTAAGTGTGGATTTCGAAACCCTAATGGTGGTCGTCTCAACCATATTGTTTCACGTATACAAGTATACAATATACAAGCATATAAGCATACCGCAAAATTTGAAACACTCTGAACAAATTGTGCTTCATCGAAGTTTTGCCGCGACGTTTGATAATTACGTCTCCATAGGTCTTCATTAGGAACAATTAACCCCTTAATTATGAAAGAAACTTGCCAATTCTTTTTATTCAAGTGGTTCACCAAGCGTAGTGAGATTGCGGTGCTTATTTTGTTTTGCTTCATTTGCCATCAATAATTAGAACGAAACTTGATTTGAGGAGAATCAACAGGCAAATTTATGAATTTCTAAATTTCGTTTTTCTTTATATTCGGTTTGCTTTTCGTTTCTGTTTGATGATGGTGTATGAGGGATGTTGTTAGGTGGGTTAAGGAGTTAAGCTTCGGTGATTTGGTTCGTGTTGAGTGGTTTGACGCTAGCATCGGCAAGAGTCTCAGCGGCGGCTTGAATGGCATTGATGTTCCGGTGGTTAGTTGGGGCGTGTTTTTGGGTGTTTTGGGCGCTAAGAACCGGCATGTTATCTTGGCGCAGAACTGTTTTCGTTATGCTGATGGCTTCTATGACATTGATTATACGGCTGTGCCTTTGGCTTGGGCGTGTAATGCCACCGTAGTCGCTAAGGCGCATGTGCCGCCTGAAGAGGCTAAACAGCTCTTGAACAGCTTCTTGGTTGGTGGAAAACGCGCCTCAGCCGAGGGCAAAAAGCAGCAGAAGGCTGTTAGCCATGGATGACTGGATTAAACGGGCTTTGACGAGGCGTGTGCGGAACCGCGAAATCCCACCAGACTCGCGTCTAGTCTACGGCGTAAAATTCGCCATTGCCATGACCATGTGCCTATCAGCGCTTGAAGTCGCCCATTTAGCTTTTCTTGGCAAGTGGAACAGCGAAATCTTCGCCGCCATAACGGGCTTAACGGGCACCGTAAGCGGCATCCTCATAGCGCAAAAAACCTAGAGGGGGTATCAATTTTGCAATCCGCCGCCAACAACAAAATTGACCGTTCCAAGGCTTCCCGCACATCCATGGTGAAGCGCCGCATAGCCCAGCTCAAAGAAGAGTTGAAAGCAGACACCCAGAAAATCCGATTAAAAACCATAGAACAGCTTCAGGAAATCTTCAACATGGCATCCGCCCTTGCAAAGGGCGAAGTGAAATACCAAACAGAAGATGGCAAACCCCAAAAACTAACCCTAAGCCAAAGGCAAAAATGGGCACGCGTCGCCGCCTACATAGCCCAAATAATAAACAGCGTCTCCAACACCTTCGACGAACGCCAAATAGACGAAGACTTGGCTAAACTAGAGGAGCTCATAAATGAAGCCGCGGCAAAAACAAAAACTCAAAAGGCTGGAACAAGCGCTAACTGAAGCCACAGCGCCGCCCATCCCCGCCGACCCAATAGAATTCTGCACAAACGTGTTGGGCTTCCAGCCAACCCAGTACCAAGCAGACCTAATCCGCAAGTTCCAAACAAGTCAGTTTACGGCTGCCAGATGGTGCCGCCAAAGCGGAAAAACCCAAACCGTATCCGCCCTACTACTGCACTATGCGCTAACAAATCCAAACACGCAAATAGGCATCGTTGGACCAAGCTGGCGCCAAACAAAACACGTCATACGCCGAATAAACACGCTCCTAAAAAGGCTGCCGCCATCCTTATACGAGAAACCCCAGCAAACAGCCATACGCCTAAAAAACGGAAGCATAATAGAGGCTTTTCCGAATAATCCTGAAACCATCCGCGGACCCACACTCCATGTGGTCTACGCCGACGAGTTCAACTTCATCCCAAACGACAAAGACCTGTATGATGCGATACTGTTCACGCTTAGCGCAACAAACGGCAAATTCATATGCACAAGCACGCCATGGCACACAGACAGCATTTTCTGGCGAATATGGCATGACCCAGCCTACAGCGACTACGCCAAAAGCCACGTCACCCATCAACAAGCCACAGAACCAAACGGACCACTAAAACGCGAAATCCTCCAAAAAATAAGGCGGCAACTGGAAAACGACCAATGGCGATGGCAACGCGAAATGCAAGCCGAATGGGCAGAAGACCAAAACACATGGCTAACCCAACAGCTAATAGTAGCCTGCATAGACCCCACCCTAGAATACACAAGCTTCAACACGCCAATGCAAGGCGAACTCTACGCAGGACTAGACCTAGGCAAACACCAAGACCACACCGCACTGGCAGTGCTAAAAGCGGAGGAAAACACGCTAAAGCTTGTGCACATGCACCGGTTCCCGCTTAAAACACCATACGCCACAGTAATAGGCTACGTCAAAACGCTTTGCGGGAGATGGCAAACCATCCACAAAATCCTCGTGGACATGACAGGAGTAGGCGAATACACCCTAGAAGACATGCAAAACACCGGCATAAAAGCGGCTGAAGGCATAAAATTCACAATGGAAACCAAAGAACAACTCGCCAATAACCTAAAACAGTTGATGACGGAAAAACGCCTCAAAATCCCCTACGATCCAGAACTCATAGCGGAACTAAACACGGAACGCTACCAACTAACAAAAGAAGGCAGAATACGCCTAACTCACCCAGAAGGCACAAAAGACGACTGCTTCTGGAGCCTAGCATTAGCCGCATACGCAGCAAAAACCAAACCACAAACGCCAAACCTCTGGATAGTGCCAAAATGAAACACCCAAGCGAACTCTTCAAAATCCAAGCCGTAAAACGCCGATACGACCAAAAAACCGGCAAATACATCATAAACATAGCCTACACGACAGCCCCACCAAAACCAACAGAACGCGTCCTAGCAGTGGCAGAAGCCTTCGGACTAGGCATAGACCAACAACAAAAATTCACAGTCTACGACAACATGGAACTGAAAATCGAGAAAGGCGACATAGTCTACATTACAGGCGAAAGCGGAAGCGGAAAAAGCACCCTTCTAAAAGCCCTAGAAAAGGACCTCCGCAGACACACAAGCCAAACGTGCATAAACATAAAAGCCATCAAACCCCCACCAAACAAACCTATAATAGAAACCGTCGGCAAAAACCTTCAAGAAGCCATCGAACTCCTAAGCCTTGTAGGCTTAAACGACGCCTTTCTGTTTCTGCGCCCATACCGCCAACTAAGCGACGGACAAAAATATCGCTACAAAATCGCCAAACTCATAGAAAGCCAAGCCCAAGTCTGGATACTAGACGAGTTCGCATCAACCCTAGACCGGGACACAGCCAAAATAGTCGCCTACAACCTCCAAAAACTAGCCAGAAAAACCGGCAAAACCGTCCTAGCCGCCACAACCCACACAGACCTCTTTGAAGACTTAAACCCATCAGTGCACATTCACAAACGCTACGGCAAAGAAATAACAGTCCAATATTACCCAAACACGCCAACCTTGGAATGCAGTCTCACCCGTGAAATGCGTATAGAAGAGGGCACAACCGTCGACTACAAGGCTTTAAGCATTTTCCACTACCGCTCAGCCCACCTACCCCCACCAAGAAAAATCTTCACCCTAAAACGCGGAAAAGAAACATGCGGAGTAATCGTCTACAGCTATCCACCGCCAACAATGTTTGGAAGAAACCGCGTCTGGAAAGGCACTCTAAAACAACTCCAAAGGGAAGTAAGCACCATAACCCGCGTAATAATCCACCCGAAATACCGAAGCATAGGACTCGGCACAAAAATCGTCAAGGAAACACTGCCCTTAGCCGGAACACCCTACGTGGAGACATTAGCCGTCATGGCAAAATACAACCCCTTCTTCGAAAGAGCTGGAATGCAGAAAATCGCCGAGACAAAACCCAACAAACACCTACAAGAAGCCGTAGAAAAGCTAAACGCGCTAGGCTTCAAACTAATCATGCTTCAAAGCCAAAAAAACAACATCGAAAAAATCATGAAAATCGGAAAAGAAAAAGTCATAGAAATCCTCGCAGAACTCTCAGAAAAAGGCGGCATCTCAAGAAAAAGGATAATAGCCATAAGCAAAGCCTACCCAAATCACGAGGAGTTCCAAGAAAAACTTAAAAAACTCGACGCCAAAGAATTGGCAGCCGCATTGAAACGGTTAGCCTTCCTCGCACAGACAAAAGTCTATCTTTTCTGGAAGCGAAATCCAAACGCTAAACCATAGCACAAATCTTTACCGAGAATCCACAAAACCTTTCTGAAGCGGCACAATAAGCTTAATCAAAACATGTCGGTGCACCTTAATTGAAGATTGAATCAGTCATAATAATCGCGGTAGCCATATGCTCCTTCCTATCTTTCTATTTTTCATTCTTATCCTTCACAGCAACCGAAGACCTATTAAAGAAACAATTTGTTTCACTAGCTGTCTACTCCCTCTTATCGGGAGCCATCATCTTTGGTTGCCTAATAATCTATATAACAATGAAAAAAATTTTTGCAAAGACAGCCTATTAGCTCAAGAATCTTAAATTGACAACAACCAAGGTGCATAAAACCTTACCGCAACCAGTATTAGAAAAGCAGACAAGGGCACAGTAACATTGTCATCTATTGGATTTGACTCAAAATGCTCTACTAAAGAGGCGACAGCACCAGCAACGGCTCCGGCTATGCCTAAAAACGCCGCGCCGACTGGTACAGAGAAAATAGCCATGGCAAGATTCCCCCACCATGATTTAGTTCTTTTCTTGTATAGCATGTTGCGCATTATCCCAGTTAATGCATCCCCAACAGACATAAACAACACCGGCAGCACTCCAAGCCAAAAGCTTCCAGAAACAATCCAACCTAATGTTATTATAATCCCCCACATGACACAAAATGAAACTTCATAAGCGTTTTCTTCCACTTGAAACCAATGCATCAGCCTTCCCCTCTTGTGAGGTATATATAAGAAAATAGCTAAAAGAATAGCCATGACAAACGGAAAGATAGGCGTCTTAAAAGTGTAAGGAACCAGAAAAGCTACAAAACCACCGGTCAAAACATGGATGACTTTCCTGTTATAATAGACTGCAACGTTATTGGGCACACCATCTCTAACCATTTTGCAATAAATCTTCCGCGTTAAAACCCCAGCCACAAAAATAACCCAGGTGAAAAGCAACGCGGTAACAACTACTTCTTGCATAAAAACGGGTATTGACACACTAGACCCAAATAGTAAGATCATCACCAAAACCATTTAAGCCTTTGCATTCAATGCACATACAAAGCCAAATTTAGCGAAAAATGTGGTAGATAATTTTATGAATATAAACAATAACAATGAACAATAATTTGGGATTGAGACCATGGAAGAATCAAAAGTGAAAAGCGAAAGAACAAGCTCAGAATATAAAAGATCATTAACACCATTTGTCTCCTTCCTAGTTATAGCTATAGTGACAACGATAATTGCGGTGCTTTTATTTTCCTCACCAGCGGCTGCTGTGCCCTCGCTTATCGCCGTGTTTTCTTGGTGTGTGTTGCCAATAACAATCGCTATTAACAAAGAGTGGGAGGAAGCTGTCATACTTCGTTTCGGCAAGTTTCAAAGACTTGTCGGTCCAAGACTTTTCTTCAAATGGCCATTCGTTGAAAGTTTTCTTAAACAGGACAAACGCATTGTGGCTTTAGATGTCCCGAGACAAGAGGTCATGACGAAAGATAATATAAGCGTGAGCGTAGATGCCGTCGTGTTTGCGAAAGTTGTGAACACCAAAGACAGCCTAATCAACATTAGAAACCTATGGGACAGCGTCATGAAACATGCACAGGCAACCATGCGGGATGTAGTGGGCAGCATCGAGCTAGACGACTGCTTGCCCATCGTGAGGAAATAGCCAACAGAATTGAAAGGGTTGTTGAAGAAGAAACCCAAAACTGGGGCGTCGAAATAATATCTGTAAAGCTGCAGAACATAGAGCTACCGGAAGATATGAAACGCGTCATTGCAAGACAAGCAGAAGCTGAACGTGAAAAGAGGGCAGTTATAATCAAGAGCGAAGGCGAACTAACCGCCGCCGCAAACCTAGATAAAGCTGTGCAACAAATGAGCAACCGAGCGTTATACCTCCGCACACTAGCAAGCCTAGAAGACATAAGCTATGATCCAAGCAACACCATCGTCTTCGCAATACCCCTCGACATTACAAGAGGCGAAATATTTGGATTAACTGCTCTAGCGAAAAGTCGAACAATCACAAGGCAAAATGAAAAGAAAACAGAGACACGAGAAAAACAAAATGTCTAAACACCAGTCGTATTTTTGTTGTACATATGAACAGAAATCTTTATTAATTATTAATATTACAGACATGTCTGAACATCGTAGGGAAAGAAATGTCACCCCCATCGTTATTTCATCATCATGAGGAAAAGCTTAGATGCCCTTACAGGGGATGCGGGAAAACCTTTGAAAAACCCGCCGTTTTAACAGACAACTCAACGATCCCCCGACAGACGTACTATGCCTGTCCTTACTGCATGTCCAAAATAGACATAATTGTAGAAAACATGAAAATCGTAAGCGTCAAATCCACAGACTACCCCAAGGTTTTTGATTCGCCAGCAAAATGCGCCTACTATTTCGGATTTCTAAACTCTATTCCAAAGGATATGCCAATTCCAGACGAATGTCTTGTCTGCCCAAAAGTCCTGCAATGTTCGGCTAGGAATCGTTAGAACTATAACTAAACACTTTATTTCCATAGAGAAACATTTTAAACCATCCGCTCAAAATTCTATTAGAAATTATTGGGGCTGTCGGCTAGCTTGGTCTAGGCTTGGAGACTTGGGCTCTCTAGACCCCGGTTCAAATCCGGGCAGCCCCACTACATTTCGGGTTTATAGGTTTAGACTTTACGTTGGCATGGATTGCCACTTGTTTGTAAAATCTTTTTTCAATAGGGTGAGAGACCATCTGAAGCAAGCTTTCGTACTTCCCTATAGTAAATACTTTGGCTTTCTTTTTTATTTCCTCATCTGCAGCTTTGATGGCTTCTATTATAGAGGCTTCATCTTTTAGGGTTAATTGAAACGCTTGAGGGAAATGCTTATTTATCTCTCTTTGATGGATAATTAATGTTACTTTTTCATTATTTTTCTAGTGAATAATTTACTTAATTTGCATTTTGCAATCTTTTTATGCAACTTTATAACTAAACGCGTAAATAATGTATGAAGGCCATAGCTGCTGGGGGCGTTCGCAATGAGAACTATTAAGGTTGTTAGGAGTGCAACTACGGAAATTTTGCCCACCAACGGAATGTAAGCGTTGTTGAACTATTCCTCTCCTTTCTTCTCGATGGTTATTATTTTGCGTGATTTTGCTCCGGATGTTACGGGCAAAGCGATGAAAACGAGGGCGCTTATGGCTATGAATCCCAAGCTACTGGAATGCCGCTTACTCCGAGGTATATTGCCGCTAGAGGAGTACAAGAAAAGCATAAAGCGTTTTATCGCCGTGCACAGTTATGGTTATGTAGTGGACGTTTCTGGCGAAGGAGGCATGGCGCAGATATTTATAAACACGGTGATAAATTAAGCAATATCACCCCAGCCTTATGGAAGGGGTCGGTTAGTATTAGGTTTGCATAGAAAGTGATTAAAGGCGGAGTTATAACCCAGTTTGCAATTCAATTAACGTAACAATAAGGGCTTTGATCTCTTGCTGCTTGCTTTATGTCGCTGAGCCTTGTTTTCCACACCTTTGCTGTTAGTTGTTGCACACAAATGGAGGAAGCTTTCAAAACGTCACTGAAAAGAGCACAATAACACCGGAGGCCATTTTTGGTATTCTTTGCTGCTGTATCATATTTGCTTCCGAGATTTATACAAAAAATTTATATGATGTGGAATTTTCCTATGTTAAACATGTTTAACCAAAATTATCCCCAGAAGAAGAAAGAACGTAAATCGCAGTTTGTAGGTTTGCGAATAGGTGAAAAGGAAAGAGAAAGGTTATTTAAACTTAAGGAAGCTACGGGATTAAGTAAAACGCAGCTTCTATTGAAAGGTTTAGAGTTACTTGGTGAATATTACTCGCTTGATCTTGATCAGCCACCATTGAGCATCGAACTTAAGAGGCTTGAGATGGAGGCTTTACGTTATGCCGAGGCTATAAAACAAATAAGACAGAGAGGTCAAGCTATAAAACTCATTGTTCAAGAGCTACGGGATGTCGACGCAATTGTAGATAAGCATAAAAGCGATAGAAGTCGCCTGATTCAAATTCTGCTGGATGTTCAAAAGAAATATGGCTGGCTTCCCAAACTTGCCTTAATATGGATATCAGAAAGGTTGAATGTTTCTATGGCTCAAATATATAGTATTGCCACATTTTACAAAGCTTTCTCGCTAATTCCCAGAGGACGGCATACTATTAGAGTTTGTATGGGAACATCATGTAAAGTTCGAGGAGCACCAGAACTTCTTAATAACCTACAGAGAATTTTAGGAATAGAACCTGGACAAACCACACCCGACGGGAAGTTTACCCTAACAACTGTGAACTGTCTGGGCTGTTGCGCCATCAGCCCAGTATTAACTATTGACGGCGAGTATTATGGGCACTTAAAACTAACAGACGTAAAGAAAATTCTTGCGAAATATAATTAGGTGAATTTCATGTCAAATATTAAGCCTATACGTTCGCCTGAAGATCTTGAGCGTCTCCGTAAGGAAATCTTAGCGAAAAGAGAGCCAAGTAAACCGTGTATCACAGTATGTGTCAGCACAGGCTGCGTTGCGCAAGGAAGCATAAAACTTGTTGAAGCCTTCAAAGCTGAACTTGAAAAACAGGGGCTAACAGACAGAGTGGAAGTTAAGGAAACTGGATGCGTAGGTTTCTGCGAACAGGGACCCAGAGTAACAATTTATCCACAAGAAATTTACTATTTTAAGGTCAAGCCTGAAGATGTCCCCGAAATTGTTTCTAAAACAGTCCTTAAGAATGAGATCGTAGAACGTTTGCTCTACAAAGATCCAATCACCGGAAAAACTGCGCAAATTCTTGAGGAAATACCCTTCTATAAATATCAGCTCAGGCTTCTACTCGAAAATAACGCAAAAATAAATCCCAAAAACATTGAAGACTACATTGCCATCGGGGGATACAGCGCCCTTGCCAAAGCCCTATTCAAAATGACACCTGAGCAAATTATTGAGGAAGTAAAGAAGTCAAACCTGCGAGGTCGGGGCGGAGGAGGTTTTCCAACAGGAATAAAATGGGAGACTACACGAAATGCGCCTGGTGAACCCAAGTATGTCATTGTAAACTGCGATCAAGGCGATCCCGGAGCATTTATGGACAGAACGGTTATGGAGGGTAATCCTCACAGCGTCTTAGAGGGCCTTATAATTGGAGCTTATGCCATCGGTGCTCATCGAGGCTTTGTTTACGTTCGAGAAGAGTACCCAATAGCCGCAGAGAACATATCAATTGCGATTGAACAAGCTGAAGAATACGGTTTACTCGGCGGAAACATTCTGGGTTCCGGCTTTAGCTTCAATGTTGAAGTTTACAGAGGCGCAGGTGCCTTTGTCTCCGGAGAGTCAAGCGCGCTTATGACGGCTATTGAAGGCAAAGTCGGCGAGCCGAGGCCAAAATATATTCACACAGCTGTTAAGGGTTTATGGGATAAGCCAAGTTGCCTTAACAACACCAAGACATGGGCCACCATCCCGCTTATAATCCTTAAAGGTGCCGAGTGGTTTAGAAACATTGGAACTAAAGGTAGCAGTGGAACCATGATATTTTCTCTAGTGGGGAAAGTCAACAATACTGGTCTGGTCGAGGTTCCAATGGGTATAACACTTCGCGACTTAATCTTTAAGATAGGCGGAGGGATAAGAGGAGGCAAGAAGTTTAAAGCAGTTCAAACAGGCGGGCCCTCGGGCGGCTTCATTCCAGAACAGTACCTTGACACTCCCGTGGACTTCGACGAGCTAACTAAGCTAGGTTCTATGATGGGTTCAGGAGGTATGATTGTTATGGACGAGGATGCATGTATGGTGGATATGGCGCGCTATTTTATTGACTTCCTCCTTGATGAGTCCTGTGGGAAATGTGTGCCGTGCCGTGAAGGATTAAGGGCGATGTCTAAAATTCTAAACGATATCTGCGAAGGTAAAGGAAAAGACGGTGATATCGAAAAAATTGAAGATTTAGCTGAAGTTATGAAAGAGGCATCGCTATGCGCGTTAGGAAGAACAGCAGTCAACCCTGTTTTAACATCGCTCAAATACTTTAGAAATGAATGGGAAGAACACATAAAAGAGAAGAAATGCCAAGCTAAAGCATGTAAGGCATTAATAAACTACTATATCGATCCAGAAAAATGCCAAGCATGTATGCTTTGCCTAAGAGAGTGCCCGGCGGGAGCTGTCATAGGCGGCAAAGACCAAGTTCACTGGATCGATCAAAAGAAGTGTGTGAAGTGTGGAACATGTTACGAACTCTGCCGATTTGGGGCAGTAGTTAAACTTACAGGAGAACCAATCCCCCCTCCGCCAATGGGGGTGAAACCGATCAGAAAAAAGAAGTAGAGAGGTGAACAATTGTGATTGTAACATTAAACATCGACGGGAAAGAAGTTAAAGCAAAAGAAGGCATGACTATTCTAGAAGCTGCAAAGCAAGCTGGTATAGAAATACCCACACTCTGCTATGATGAGAAGCTAGAACCTTATGGGGCATGTCGAATTTGCAGTGTAGAAATTGAAAAGAGAGGTAAAACCCAAATAGTAGCTTCATGTTGCTATCCTGTAGAAGATGGCTTAAAAGTGAAGACGACTTCCGATAAAATTATAAAAATTCGGAAGATCATCTTAGAACTGCTTCTCCCTTTAAGCCCCACTGGGCCCATACTAAGCTTAGCTCAAAAGTATGGTGTTGAAAAGTCCCGTTTCCCTTCCCAGCGAACTGACTGTATCCTTTGCGGTCTTTGTACGAGGTATTGCGCAGAAGTTAAAGGGGAAAAAGCCGTAACATTTATCGGAAGAGGTGCAGACAAAAAAATTGCTCTTGTCCCAGAGAAAGCTGGCGTTTGCGCCACTTGTAGGGAGTGCTACAATCTCTGTCCAAGCGGAAAAATCATTGATGAAACTGCAGTCTAGCCACACGCGACGCGCACGCATACTTTTATCCTACAGATCATAATAAGTCTTTTCATAATAAGTCTTTCAGACTGCACACTACGCAGTTTGTGAGGTGATTCCATGGAGCAGAAATACACCCCGGCAATAGATAAAAAGTTCATAATATCGCTATTTCTCGTTGCAATAGCTTTAGGTGGAGTTCTCTCGCTCGTATACTTGCACTTGGATTTGAGAACGAATTTGAAGGTTTTGCAGGATAGGTATGCCGACCTGTCAGCCCGGCTTGAAACTATTCAAGAGTTCATAGAACAGCTTCATTACGTTCAGAAACTCAATCTTACAGCAGTTCAGATATATAACATGACAAGAAACTCCGTTGTGTTAGTTCTAGCGGGTGATAAGTCTGGCTCAGGATTTGTTTATAGCGTTGGAACAAATGGCAAAGGATACATTGTCACAAACTATCATGTTGTGGAAGGTTCCGAAAACAGCGTTAAAGTAACGTTTTTTGTTAACGGCAAACCCATTCAAATCCATGCAACGTTAAAGGGAAAAGACATATACAGTGACTTGGCAGTTTTAGAAGTGTATAACATTCCAGAAGAGGCTAAGCCACTGTCTATAGGTGATTCCACAGAGCTTTTGGTGGGTGAACCTGTCTACGCCATTGGAAACCCATTCGGCTTAGAAGGCTCAATGACCGCTGGTATAGTAAGCCAGGTTGGCAGAGTTTTAAAGCTAAGCGAGTTGGGTGTACCTGAGCCTTGGGGAGTATACTCCATAGTTGACGTAATTCAATTTGATGCAGCTATCAACCCGGGGAATTCTGGCGGACCATTACTTAATGGTCTAGGCCAAGTTATAGGCGTAACCTTCGCTATAGAAACAACAGGGGGGGTGGCCGCCTTCATAGGCATAGGCTACGCCATCCCATCCATAATAATGCAGAGGGTAGCCAATGCAATAATAGAGAAAGGAATCTACGATCATCCATGGGTTGGTATAGAATGTGACGCCACATACATAGGCGGAGTGTCAATTTCACATGTAGTTAAAGGTAGCCCTGCCTACAACGCGGGCTTACAAGTTGGCGACGTAATTGTGGAGGTTGATAGCCGTTCGGTTAACCGTTACGATGACTTGATGATTTATCTGGAGCGATACAAAAGCCCCGGAGATGTTATACAATTAAAAGTTAAAAGGGATGGCCAGGATTTGTCGATAAGTTTAACCCTAGAGAAGAGGCCGAAATGAAGAGCCCACTCCTAAAACTTCTGGTTTAAAGCGACTGCCGCCAGAATAATGGTCATTGTAATTGCAGTGACAAAGAGTATGTTTGGCTCCATATTGTATAGTATTCCACCAAAGTATGGTGCTAGCGTTGAAATGAACATACTTATCGTTTGCGGGATGGAAATCCACCTAGCCCTTATGAGTTCTGGTGCCATGGGCCCTACAACAGCGCTCATCAACGACCATATTGTGTAGGAGGCCCCACTCAAGAAAGATGTAAGCACCAGAATGTAGAAGTTTCCAGTTAGAAGCATAACAGCCAAGGAAAAGCTACACAGCATCATCAAGGCTGTGATGGCGAATTTTTTCCCATACCTGTCTCCAAGTCTGCCTAATGCAATGCCTAAAATAGCTGAGCCGGCGAAGGCTATGGAGCCTAGAACACCAATTTCAAAGTCTCCGTAGCGGTGTATGTCTGCTAAAAACTTTGGCACGAAAGGGCGATACATCATCAGAACGAACATTACCGCCGCGAAAAAGGCTGAAAGCACCATAAGCTCCCTCGTCTTTAAAAGCTGAAGTGTTGACGGATAATCTTTGAAGTTTACTTGTTCCAGCGGTTTGGCATATTGGCTTCTGATGAACACCAGAGTCAGCGCCGCTAAACTATATAGGACGAACGATGCAAGGAAGACGGTTTGCATGCCAACTTTTCCAGCCATGTATCCGCCAAGGGCTGGCGAAAAAACATAGCCAAGAGACCAAGCTGAGGATATAACCGTAAACGTTAACGTAAGCCTATTCCTGTCAGCCGCTGTTACAATGTAGGCTGTGCTTGCAGATCCGCCGAGCCAAAAACCCCAAAGTATCATACCTGGAGCCAGCTGCATCCAGTTTCTTGCAAAAGCAAAAATTAGTGGTGCCGGAATCCATGCAGCCCATCCGGCTATCATAATCTTTTTTCTGTCATATTTATCAGCAAACGTCCCGGCGACAAGCAGCGTTAAAGCAGCCGAGAGGCTTGCCAACGCATATAACGCGCCGATTTCAACAGAACCCGCCCCCAAACCTTCAGCCATATAATAGGGCAAGAGATAAGCATAAAGACCGTCTCCGAAAGCGCCCACAAGGTTTGAGATAAAAATCAGTTTTAAGTCTCTGTTTAAAACTTCGAAAGCCAAGCTGAATCGTGAAGTCTTTCGCATATAACTATCGCCAAGCATTTCCTTGCTTAAGATTGAAGGCCTTACCACAGCAATTATCAGCTTTAACGCGTAAATGGATGTCGAGGAAACGTTGAAGCTAAGGATTTAGGTTCTTCGATCAATTATGTCTAATGCATCTGGACCTGTTCCTATTAAGATCACGGGTATACCTACTTGCCGTTCAATTTCTCTCACAAATTCTTTTGCTTCAACCGGCAAGTCCTCATATTTTCTAACACCTTTACACTTTGGATACAAAGCGTCCAGCTTTGTCAATGCTGCTTGAGTTGCACCGTTTACAGTTGCAGACTTTTTGGCGATTTCAAAGCTAAACGGGGCTGAGCGTCTTTCACGGCCTGTTCCAGCAGCAATCTCAAACCATCCGCGTTTAATAGCCTCCTCTCTTGGAAGCTCTCCCGGTAATGGTCCAGCTCCAACACGGGTCATGAAAGACTTGAACACTATTAAGACGTCATCAACCTTTGTCGGGCCTACACCTGCCTCCGAGCATACTCCTGAAGCGCTTGTGTCCCTTCCAGTTACATATGGATAAGTTCCAAAGAAAAGTGAAAGCATAAATCCTTGCGTTCCTTCCAAAATTACTTTTTTGCCAGAATCTATGGCGTTATTAACTTCTAATGCCGCATCCGTTAAGTAAGGTTGCAGCTCGGGAACTTCTTTAGCCAGTTTGGCAGTTCTGCGGACGCGTTCCTCTATGGCTGGTCCAACACCCCAGCCTGTTGTACCTATACCCTTCAGGTGGGCACTCGTTCTATCTTGTTCAGAATGCTTCTCCTCAATTATTGAAGCCTGATAATCAACGCCTATGCGGTTTTTCACATTTGTCAATTCCACTTCTTCAAGGAACTTTGCAACATGAATATTTGCACCGGCACCAATTAGCAAGCGACACTTTTCATAGACAAAAGTGGCTGGAACCATGTGAAGCGCATAACGTCTTCCTTCAAACCAGACAGTGTGCGCCGCATTAACGGAACCTGTTCGCACACAAACATCTATTTTATCCTTTAAAGCGAGGTAAGAAATTATTTTACCTTTCCCCTCGTCTCCCCAGAAACCTCCGATTATAACTGTGCACGGCATATGTGATCACGAGTTCAGAAAATCTGCTAAACCCTATTTAAGGCTATTTTAAACTTTTATGCATAAAAGCCAACATGACTAGCTACTTTGCCTATCGCCAGCTTCTATTAGATTTAGGTTTAAAAGCTTCGCCCACGCGATGTTTCTTAAGGGTATTTGAAGCACTCTGGTCCTTCCGTAAGGGATGCATTTAACCAAAATCTCGCCTTTCAACACGTCTTTCCGGATTTCAGCCCATCACACATTAACTATTACGGAGCCATCTTTAAGGTGAAGGTTAACGTTTTTCCAGATAAAAGACTTGGCAACATTTACCTTAAAGCCTTGCACCGTTCTCACCATTCCAAGTCTTTTTCGGCTATCTCACTCCAACAACGCCTACAAATGGGAAGCTTCTCACCCTTGAAAACTATATAAACTTCGATGTCTTCATTCTTGCATTCTTTACCCCATGGGTTTCTACAACGTTCCATGAATGGTACACCTCGCCGAATCAGTAAGCTCAGTGAAAAATTCAGGCTCGCATAACCTTTTAAATCATATTCTGAATTGGTAACCTCAACCAGTAGAGAGATAAGTTAAAGTGAAAAAGCGAAACTATGAAAGCACAACGATTTCTGGCAAAATTTTCTCCCTAGTTACCGTAAGCAATCCAACGGTAGGCTTTGCAACAAAAGGCGGAAGAGGGTTTGTCGGGCTTCCAGGATTTATAAAGAGAATTTCACCTTCCCACTTTATAGTTGGATGATGAGTGTGCCCATAAACAAGAACATTGAAACCGTTTTGTTTCGCTATCTCCCGCATCTTCCCCATACCAAAAAAGGTTCCGGGATCATGCATGACTCCGATCTTCCAATCGAAAATCTTGAGAGAGTTCATTTTCGGCAGTTTCCCACGGGTTTCCGGGCCGTCCATGTTTCCGTAAACTGCTAAAACTGGGGCAATCTGCTCCAACTTGTCTATCACGGTTAGGTCCACAAGATCACCAGCATGAATGATATAATCGACTTTTTCGAAGGTCTCGAAAACTTTTTTGGGGATTTCACGGGCGCGGACAGGCACATGAGTGTCTGAAATTAGCCCTAAAGTTTTTGCTAGACCCTTTTCATGCATTTTTTTCAAGGCAGCTTCTTGACTGAGCATCTCTTAAGAGCCTCTTTTCACACAATTTTTAGCAGCGTCTTATTAAAATATTTTAACAAGTCCACACTGCTTAGAAGTCAGCACAACGCAAGTGACGCGTAAGTTTAAACTTGTGGGACCTGCAGCGACGCCCTTTATAGTTTGCTAAGCTCGACTAGATTGACGTAGACCTAAGCTTCGTGTACGCAAACGGGCAAATAAAGGGCAAGTTTTGTTGTTCTGTTGTAAATGCTAGGACATTTTGGGCAGCCTCTGACAAAGTGGTGTCTAGAAACTTTTGCATTTAAACGCTAGGATTCCTCAAGAGGTGTTTCTTTCCGCTTCCTTAGTCCCTTGAATTTTAGTTTTGCTGTTAGTATTTTCTCGGTGGCGAAAAGTCTTGAAGCCGCGTACATAACGACTACGGTGAAGGCGAAAACATAAATTATACCAAAAATAACGGTCCAATAGTCGCCCATTACGATGGCTTTCGAGGCTATTATTGGATGACTGAAGGGGATGGCGAACAATACAAGTTTAAATACAAAAGGCAGCGTGTTAATGTCCAAGTATATTAGGGCGATGGATGGGAAGAAAACCAGTGGGTATATGTTGCTGACAAGAGCTTGGGCGCCTCTAACATCTCCAGCGAAAGCTGACAGAATGACGGCCAATGCTAAAGCTGAGATTAAAGTAACAAAAAGCGACAAACCCAAGAGTAAATAACCGAAAGCCGACGGTACAAGTCCTAAAGCAGCTAAATCCAAGTTTGAGCTAACGGGAATTCCAGTCGTAATTGAGCTAAACATGTAACTGTAGCCAGCCATGTAGGCAATAGCGCCGATTGCCGCAACAATAATGGAGCTAGAGAGTTTCCCCCATAGAATTGCAAGACGATCCATAGGTAACGTCAAAAGGGTTTCGAGAGTTTTCTCCTCCTTTTCCATAGCCATGGAAGCAGCGGCAACCTGAGGAGCGTAAGAAAGCAAAATAAGCACGGTTACTGGCAGAGCTATAGACTGCATCATCAAAAGCCCGGAAACAGCTGCAGGATCCACGTATTTAATTTCACCCTTAATTACGGTTGCTTTCTCGGAGTATAAAACATCTGGAGCGTAATACCGGTTAAACAGGTTTATCAAAGCGTCAACCGTCGAGGAACCGACGCTTTCGAAGATGCTTGTCCCACGTAAGACGCCATAAAACCTCACGTAGGCCTTTGTGCTGGGATTGTTGAAATGGGCGGTTACGTTTTGGCTGAACCCCTCTGGAATTTCCAGAATTTGGGTTGCATTATATTTGGAGAGAAGCTCTAGAACTTTCCCGCTGTCTAATGGCTTTATGTTATTTTCAGGATAAATCGTGAGATTGAAGCCGAAGGCGTTCAAGCTTTCTAAGAAATTGATGAAAGCGTGGGACCAGTTTCCACCGTCGTTGTTCACTATGATTAATGCAGCTTTTATGGCTTGTTCTTGAGCTGTCTGCATTGCATAGCCCATTACCGCGCCCAGAACTGGAAACAACACCAGCGGCACAATGACCATAGGCAGTAGGATTTTTGGGTCTCTCATTAGCTCTTTAAGCTCTTTTAGGAGAAACGTTTCAAACCCTTTAAGCAATCTTCACCACCTTAGCGAAAACCTCTTCAAGGTTTGCGCATCCAAACTTTTCCTTAAGCTTTTGAGGGGCGCCTTCAGCCACAAGCCTACCCTTATCCATAAGGGCGACTCTATCGCAGAGATGTTCAACCTCTAACATGTTGTGGCTTGAGAGAAGAACGGTCACATCATGCAGCTTAACATATTTTTTTATGATTTCCCTAATATGGAAGGAGTGAATGACATCCAAGCCGCTTGTTGGTTCGTCTAAAATCGCCAGTTTAGGCTTGGGCATAAGCGCCCTGGCCACCAGAAGCCGTCGCTTCATACCTTTACTGTAAGTTTTGGTTTTATCCTTTAGGCGTTCACCTAAACCGCAAATTTCGGCAGCCTCTTTAACCATAATGTGAACTTCGTCCTTATTTTTGGCATTAAACTTTGCCATAAACTCGAGATATTCCCATCCGGAAAGATAACGGTAAGCTCCGGCCTCCTCTGGAAGGTAAGAAATAATCTTGCGAACTTCCGCGGCTTTTTCAACAACATCCAATCCAAAAACCTTCACGGTGCCTGTTGAAGGCAAAAGCAAAGTCGAAATAATTCTTAATGCAGTTGTTTTCCCAGCACCGTTGGGACCAATAAGCCCATAAATTTCGCCAGGTTTAACCGCGAAGCTTAAATCATCTAAAGCTCGGATGTTTCCAAAAACTTTAACAACATTTGTAGCCTCCACAGCCAAGCTCATTGAAATAACACCCTTTCCAACGGTTTAACCGAACCAAAATGGATTAAATTATTTAAAGGTTTTCGCAGTTAAACCTTCCAGTCTAGCTCATAATTTTGAGAAACAAAAGCCCTTAATATACCGATAAAAAGCACAATGACCGCTATGGGCTGATAAACAAGATAATAAACTAAAAACTCTGCAAGGTTAAAGTGGAGCCCAAACCTCCGCGAAACCACGTAAAAAAGGGTTGAAAATGCTAGAAATCCTATGAAGGAGTTTGTCAAACCCGTTAGGATTATGGATAAAAGTGAGGGGTGAACCACCTGAGGGAATGCAAAGCCTAGCTGTGCTGCCAAAACCACTGGAACAAAATGGTGAAATTGCACCTCTAGAACAGTAGAAAAAACGTAACTGAGTAAAAGAGGTATTACGGCTGGGAAAATCATAATTGCACATGGAAGCGCAACATGAGGATATTTCACAATATGTGCGACTAGTTTTCTCCAATGCGTCTTAATCCATAAACCAGTGCCGATGCCCCAACGCTTCCTCTGGTTTAGCCAGCTTTTCCAATTAGAGGGGGCCTTAGTGTAGACGCAAACCTTTTCAGCATATTTAAACCTCTTATTCCTCAGAAAAGTCTTAACAGCCAAGTCTAAATCCTCAGAAACAACTTTTGAAAAGCCTCCAACCTCTTCGAAAACTTCCCTTTTTATCGCAAAGGCTGTTCCGCTCACCCCAAAAAATTTGCCCACAAGTCTTGAGAAGAAATAGCTTGCAAAATTTGAGCTCAAATACTCGTAATTGACCATCCTCGAAATGAAAGAATCTTTAATAATCTTTTTCTTAAAGTCGATAAGGTCGGCATCGCACATTGCATCCCTTACAACTTGCCAAAGATTGATATCACCGTCAACCTTAACGTCAGCATCGATGAAAACCAGAATTTGACCGCTAGATAATTTAACAGCGCTGTTTAGAGCTTCCACTTTCCCCTTACGTTCATTATTCAAAATAAAGCAAACTTTGCCATGATAGCGCTCCACAATTCTAAGCGACTCTTTGTTTGGTTCGTCCACAACAACAAAAATTTCCCCATAGTCAGGCATGGTGCATGTTAACTTTTCCAGTAAAGGCTCTAACAGTTCAGAACCTTTATAGACAGGTATGAAGACGCTAATTCTGGAATCCCCTAGAACTGGTGAATTCCACCCCTCAGCTTTTACAGAAACGGTAGACTGCAGAGACGTTTCTGAAAGTTTCATAATCAATGCACGCTAACAAATTCCGAATTACATGCAAATAAGCTTTTATAAAAATAGTTTCTAGAGAGGAGTGGTCATGTTTTAGATGATCACCTTAAAGAGATCTGCTTTCGTTATTATCCCGACAATCCTACCCTTCCTTGTGACTAGAACCGCTGGGTAGAAATGCAACAGATTTGAAACTAGAGGGACTGGAGCATTTTCGTCTATTTGAGGCGGGGCTTCTTCCATAATTTCTTCAACAAACTTTTTCGAAACCTCTGAAAAGTCCTTGGCGGCGGTCACCTGGCTTAGTATGGTCTTTTCGGATATGCAGCCGACGCATTTTTCGCCATCGAAAACTGGAATTTGTGAAAAACCATGTTCCATCATTAGGCTTATGGCTTTTGCAACATTATCACGTTTCTGAACGCCTACGACACCTTCATGAAAAATCTCCTTGGCGGTGTGATTTTCCTTGAATTCCATTCTTTCTAACACATCGAAAATAGATTTAACTTTACCATATGAAGGATCTATTTTGCCAGACTCTATTTTAGCGATAAAAGATTGGCTAACACCGGCAATTTTCGCCAACTGTTTTTGAGTTAAACCAAGCATCTTTCTTCTTTTCGCTATTTCATCTAAAGATGGCAGCATATAATGGCATGTATAAACTCATGTAAATATTCTTTTTGGAATAACTTTCTATAAAAACATTTTAGGCATTAGAATCTGCTAAAGATTTTTCGACATGCTAGAGAATTTTTCTCAATCTATCACAAGCTTCTTTTATTCTTTCTTCGGAACATGTTGCTGAAAAGCGAATGTACCCTTCACCTTGAGCGCCGAATCCCACGCCCGGCGTGGCGACAACGTTAACCTCAAGCATTTTCTTGACAAGTTCCATGGAGCTTGTGCCACACTTAGCCCAAACGTAGAATGTAGCCCTCGGCGTTTGGCATTTCAGCCCCATGGAATTTAGTTCCTTTGCAAGAATTTTTACTCGTCTATAATACGTTTGGCAAGCCTCTTTCACCGGTTTCGGAGGGTTTTCTTCCTCATACATTTTCAAGGCCTTTGCCGCCGCCAACTGTATGTACTTAGGCGGCCCCGAGTCCACCTGTGACTTAATTTTCTTCAAACCGGCGATTAATTTTTCATTGCCAACGGCGAAGCCTATTCGGCTTCCAGTCATGCCGAACGTTTTTGAACATGAATGGAATTCAACAGCCACTTCCCGCGCCTTGTCCACTTGCAGGACGCTTGGAGCTCGATAATCGCCAAAGGCTATTTCCGAGTAGGCGTTGTCATAGCATAGGATTATTCTGTTTTCAAAGGCAAAGTCCACTATCTCCTTAAGTTCTTCAAGGGACACTGTAGCACCGGTAGGGTTGTTTGGGTAGTTAACAAACATCATTCTAACGCCATTAACATCAACATCCTCGAAACACGGGAGAAAACCATCATCTTCACGGAGGGGAAAATAGACTGGTACGCCACCATTTAAAACGGTGCCTCCATTAGCGTACACTGGGTAAGCAGGATCCGGCACTAGTACGCGGTCCCCTTCATCGAGGAAAGCTCTTGCAATGTTGCATAAGCCCTCCTTTGATCCTATGAGAGTGACGACTTCCTTATTTGGGTCTAAATCAACATTAAATCTTCTTTTGTACCATTGTGAAACAGCCAGTCGGAATTCGTATTCTCCTTCGCTAGAGGAATAGCCATGGTTTTCAGGCTTAGCTATTTCCTCCCTCAGGGCATCTATAACAATCTTCGGCGGTGGAAGGTCCGGGTCTCCTATGCTGAGGGAAATTAAATCCGCGCCTTCCAGTCTTTTTTGCCTAACTATTTTTTCCAATTCAGCGAACAAATATGGCGGAATAGCCTTAAGTTTTTTAGACAAATTGAAATCCAACATGTTTGCCTCCTCCTTAAAGGTTTATAACACCCTCAAAAACTTTTTCAGCAGGACCCTCCATGAAAACAACACCGCCGTGGTATTCAACAGTCAACTCACCCCCTAAAAGTTCAACAACTACTGTTTCACCCACCTTCCCAAGAATGTTTGCAGCTACAACACTTGCACATGCACCCGTTCCACAAGCGAGGGTTTCACCTACACTTCTCTCCCAAACTCTAACTTTCAACTTTTTATTTGAGACTACTTGAACAAATTCAACATTGGTTCTCCTTGGAAAAAGTTCATGTTTTTCCAATATTGGTCCAATGTCCGCAACAGGATAGCTTTTAACATCCTCAACGAAGATTACACAGTGAGGGTTTCCCATGGATAGGGCTGTCACATAAAATGTTTTATCTCCTACGTTGAGTGGCTTATTTATGAAGGCGCCATTCCATTTTATGGGAATTTTATCAGCTTCAAAGTTTGGAGAACCCATGTCAACCTTTACGTACTCTACAACATTATTATTTCCTATTTTTAGATTTAATGTTCTAACACCCGCGAGCGTCTCAACGAGAAATGACGTTCTTTGCACTAAGCTGTTCTCGAAGCAATATTTGGCAAGGCATCGGATTCCATTTCCACACATTTCAGCTTCCGTGCCATCCGGATTGAAGATTCTCATTTTCACCTCAGCCTTTTGTGAAGGATAAATAAGCAGTAAGCCGTCTGCACCTATTCCAAACCTTCTTTCGCATAGTCTTACAGCGAGGCTGGACAACTCTCCCTCATTGAGCAATCCGCTTCTATTATCGATAACTACGTAATCGTTTCCAAGGCCATGCATTTTCCAAAAACTTATCCTTCTAGCCATTCTGCAACCCTTTGTCTCCTAGTTAAATCATCAAAAGTTTCAGCTTCCCTTATGAGGGTGTATTTACCGCCCTTAACGAGCACTTCAGCCGGTCTAGGCCTAGAGTTATATTGCGAACTCATAGAGAAACCGTATGCCCCAGCATTTAAAACAGCAAGCAAGTCGCCCTCACATATTTTCGGCAAGAGGCGGTCTCTAGCAAGGACATCACCGGATTCGCAAATTGGACCGACGACATCGTAAACTTCTGTCGGCTGGTCATCAAGTCTATTCGCGACGAGAATATGGTGATAGGCCCCGTACATGGCTGGCCTTATAAGCGTGTTAAACCCTGCATCCACTCCGACAAACTTTCTGTAGGGTGTGTGTTTTACCGTGGTAACCGTTGTTAGAAGAATGCCAGCTTCGGCAACTATAAATCTTCCAGGCTCGATCCAAAGCTCCGGTTGTCCCAGTGCATACTCATCTAGTTTGCTCTTGAACATTTCCACAAGTTTGCTGCAAAAAGCATCCAGATTAACTTCTTTATCTTCCGGTTTGTAGGGAACCCCGATTCCTCCGCCAAGGTCGATGAAGTCAAAACTTATCCCAATCTTAGCGTTGATTTTCGAGGCTATTTCAAGGAGACGTTCTCCAGATTTAAGGTAGGGTGTCACGTCCATTATTCCTGAGCCGATGTGCATATGAATGCCAAACCTTTTGACGCCGGCTTTTTTGGCAATTTCGTAAGCTTTAAGGGCGGAATCTCCATCTATTCCAAACTTTGCGATTTTGCTGGCTGTGACGACATATTCATGATGGCCAGCACCATATTCCGGGTTAATTCTGAAAGACAAAATTTCTGGAACGCCAAGCTTAAGAAGCCTATTAAGCTGTGACAAAGAGTCAAGGTTAATCATGACCTTTTCGTTTAAAACATACTTTAGCTCTTTGTCTCCAACATTTACTCCGGTGTACAAAATCTCATTAGGATGAAAACCTGCTGACAAGGCTAGGTAAACTTCGCCTGCGCTTACGGTGTCCACATATGCTCCTTCGCTGTGGAGAATTTTTAACACTGAAATGTTAGTGTTTGCCTTCGCAGAGTAAAGTATTCTAAACTTGGGGTATCTTTTTGAAAAGGCCTCCCGCAGTTTTTTATAGTTCTCCCTTATTTTGTTCTCGCTGATCACATAGAGAGGTGTTCCGAAAGTTTCCGCTAACTTAACAGCTGAAACACTATCTATATAGAGTTTGCCGCCAACATTTTCCAATGGGCTTTTTAGGATCCCCAAATTTAGACCTCCATTAATGATTAACCGCTTTAATGGAATCCATAGCCTTTTCCAAGTCTTTTTCTTCTAGAAAAACGGTGATTGTAGCCTTGCTTGAGGAAATCTCCACTATGTTTATTCCCTTTTCAGCGAGAGCGCTAGATATTTTAGCAACCCATCCTGGAGACTCGATGAAGTCTGGGCTTAGAACTTCGATGGCGCCAATGTTTTCTTTAATGCTTACGCCTTTGACACCTTCTATTTGACATAGCTGCGAAAGTAAAGCTTTCTGATCTGTCGTTACATTTGCAAAGATTGTTACTGATTTTCTGCCAGTGCTTAGACCGACAACCTTTTCATTAGCAAAGGTCATTAGGGCCCTTCCAAGGCTTGTTGCATTAAGTTCTCCAACAAGAGTTACGGCACATAGGCCGTTATGTCTCCTGATCTCGAACAAGTTGGAAAAAGCTCCTACAATTTCGGTTCCTTCAGAAGATAACCCGTTATTAAAACTGGCGACCTTTAATTTCTGGTGAGGGAGCTTATATTTGAGGGCTTTTGGGTGGACTATTTTTGCTCCACCTTGGGCTAACGAAAACATTTCTTCGACAGACACTTTTTTTAACGGTCTGGCTTCTGGAACGAGTTTTGGATCAGCAGACAAGACTCCTTCAGTATTCTTTACAAGAATAACCTCGTCAGCGTTTAAACAGTTGCCTAGCAAAGTTGCGGTTATGTCGCTCCCCCCTCTACCGAGAAGCGTTACACGCCCCTCTGGATCTCTACCCAAAAAGCCACATACAACTGGAACGCAGCTTCCCAAAAGCGGTTCTACATACAGTTTGACTCTTCTTCTTGTTTCTTCAAGGTTTGGCTCCGCCTCTAAAAAGTTTGAGTTCGTTATTACCGGCCAATTTTGGCTTTGCGGATCGAAACATACAGAGTTTATGCCGAGCGCCTTAAGGGCTGCGCTGAAAATTCTGGCACTAATTCTTTCCCCCATCGACACAATGTCTGCGTAGTCTGCATCGCTGATTCCTCCAATGCTCTTGACACAGTTAATCAGATTGTCTGTTGATTTTTCCATTGCAGAAACGACAACGACCACTTCTTCAAAGTCAGCAGTCTTAATCATTTCCGCCGCTTGCCTAAAGGATTCTCCGGAACGCAGTTCTGCTCCACCAAATTTTACAACAACTCTTTTCTCGGCCATAGATGCTTGCCTCCAACTGAAAGATTAACATTTAATTGCTTAGCACGTCTTCCATTGAATATACTCCAGGCTGCTTTTGTTTCATTACCCATTCAACAGCGCGAAGGGCGCCCAACGCAAACGCGTTCCTAGAGAATGAAATGTGGCTTATAGTAATCATGTCGTATGGTCCAGCGATTATCACTTCATGAATGCCTGGTATCCCACCGGCTCTTATGGATAAAACCTCAAGTTCTTCACGTGACCGTGAAGCTAATCTTTCCCGAGCTTGCACTATTTTGCGGTATCCCCTTATATCAGAGATCAGTCTGGCTATGTTCAAAGCGGTTCCACTTGGAGAGTCTCTTTTCTTGGAGTGATGAGCCTCCAAAATGCTGATTTCGTATTCTTCCGGCAGATAAGCCAACTGATGGAGCATTTTAATCATGAAGTTCATACCTATCGAAAAGTTAGGAGCAAAAACTGCTGGAACTTTCGACGAGACAAGGATCTTAAGCTGATTTAGCTGATCTTCTGTAAACCCGGTTGTACCCATAACTATCCTTTTACCCATTTCTACAGCTTCGGGAATATTGATAAGCTCAGCCTCCGGTGTAGTGAAGCTCAAGTAAACATCAGCCTTTCCCAAAGCCTCTTTAAGCTTCGAAGACCCCTGAAGCGGTACGTCCAAATCACATATTCCCAGTTCACGTAGGGTTTTACCCAATAAGGGATTATTTGGAGACTCTATCGCCCCAACTATTTCGAAGTTCCTACTTACCGCTTCTGAGATAATTACACGACCCATTTTTCCAGCAGCACCAACCACGCAGATTTTAGTCATAAGCTAACTCCCTCCAGTATCGTTCATTATAAAGTCTGTTGGATAAATCCACGTCAAAAAAACTTTCAATTGGAGCTAGGAGCTCAGGGCTTTTTTCGTAAACTTCCCGTGCTGCATTCAAAACCACATTCAGACCTTTCCGCGTCATCCTTCCAAGAGGGGGCCTTAAGGGACCAGCTGGCATTCCGAGAACATTCATAAGAGTCTTGCATGGAAGAGGATTTCTAGCTTTAACCATAATTTCGCCGAAAGCTGTCTCCTCAACAGTTTTCACGGTTACTATCTGGAATAGGGGAGTCAACTTCTTGCAAATATCTGCAGCTTCATCCAACTTCTTTTCCAACAAAAGTTTCGTCATCTTTTGCACAGCAGCTGGAGCTATGTTCGAAATTACAGAAATCACCCCAGAAGCTTTAATCGCATCATCTGCCATCATTCTAAAGGTTTTGTCGTCGTCCCCAGATAGTATGTCAAAGTCTTCTCCGCAAAGTTTCCTCGTCAATTTCATGTTATCGAAGTCTCCAGTAGCCTCTTTAACAGCCCTAACATTGGGATAATCTCTATGAAGAATAGCGAGATCATGAGGCAGCAACTGAGTCCCAGTTCTTCCAGGAATAACATACGGGATTATTTGGGCGTCTTGAAAATTTTCAGCCACTGGGGCGATGTATTCCCGTCTAATCTCTAAGGAGCTAGGGCCATTATAATATGGGTCCACTAGCAGAAATGCCCTTACACCCATATCGTAAGCTTTCCGGGTGTTCTCTAACGTTTTATGGGTACAGTTACACCCTGTTCCGGCTATAGTTAATAACTTATCGGAACAAAATTCGTAAACTTTCCCGATAACAAGGAGTTGTTCATTTTGATCTAATGTTGGGTTCTCACCAGTTGTTCCAACTGCTAAGATGCCGCTAACTCCTTGTGACATTTGAAACTCTACTAGGCTTCGAAGACCTTCAACGTCTATTTGCCTGTTCTTAAGCATGGGAGTTATTAACGCTGTGTAACAGTTCTTGAACACCCTTTCCATGATTGCCCATTCCAGCTTTGTATTAAAGAATCAGCTAAGTTTATAAGAATTTCGGAAAAATACTTAAATATTATAATAATGTTTTGTTAAAATAAATACGAAAAACGTATCAAAAGGATAAAAATGGATGAAATTGATAGAAAAATCATTCAAATTCTAAAGCAAAACGGACGAGCTACCTACAATGAGATTGGAAAAGTTGTAGGGCTCTCCGAGGGAGCTGTGAGGAGAAGGATCAAGGATTTAGTGAATTCTGGAATCATTAAGAGATTTACGTTGAAGCTTTCACTTTCTGAAGGAGCGGAGGCGATAGTACTGGTTTCAATAAACCCCTTAATTCCAACCTCTGAAATATCCGCTAAACTGTTGGAAATACCCAATGTTGACACAGTTTACGAGGTTACAGGCGAATACGACATTGCGACCATAGTGTCCGCCATGAGCATAGCCGAAGTCAATGAATGCATTGAAAAAATCCGCAAAATAGATGGAGTGATTAAAACCAACACTATGATAATTTTGAGAAGTTGGTGAAACATGACATGTTTAGGTTTGTGAAAGAACAAAAAGCTAAAATAAAACCCGCTTGCTCCATTGATGGGGCGTGCTTAAAATGAAGTGGAAAGTAGCCATTCTCGGAGCAACTGGCGCCGTGGGACAGAGGTTCATTCAACTGCTACATAACCATCCATGGTTTGAAATTGAAGTGCTCGCGGCCTCTGAGAAGTCTGCTGGAAAACCATATCGCGAAGTATGCAACTGGATCTTAGAATCTAAGATGCCACGTGAAGTAGCCGAAATGCCCGTGGTACACTCTGATGTTAAATCTGTTGAAAAAGCCGGAAACATTGATTTTGTTTTTTCAGCCTTGCCTTCAGATGTTGCAGGTCCGGTGGAGGAAGAATTCGCTAAGACATATCCAGTTTTCAGCAAAGCAAGTACTCATAGGCTTAAAGAAGACGTGCCGCTTTTGATTCCAGAGGTTAACCCGGAGCATTTGGAGCTTGTGGAGACTCAAAAAAAGAGAAGAGGGTGGGATGGCTTTATATCAACGGATCCAAACTGCTCCACCATTCAATTGGCGATAACTTTAAAACCGTTGATGGATTTTGGCCTAAAGACAGTAATAGTGTCCACGATGCAAGCCCTCAGCGGGGCAGGTTTTCCAGGAGTACCGTCTCTCAGCATAATTGACAATGTTGTGCCATATATTTCCGGAGAAGAGGAAAAAATAGAGCTTGAAACATTAAAAATTCTTGGAAAACTTGAAAACGGCAAAGTCCAACCAGCAAACATTAAAGTGAGTGCGAGCTGTAACAGAGTTGACGTTAAAGATGGTCACCTAGAATGCGTTTTTGTCGAACTTGAAAAAGACGTTTCCTTAGAAGAGATTAAAGATGCATTTAGAAACTTTAGGGGTGAACCGCAAAGGCTAAAGCTTCCATCTGCCCCTCAAAACCCAATAGTGGTGCGGGAAGAGAAAGATCGCCCTCAACCGAGATTTGACAGAGACGAAGGAAACGGAATGAGCGTAGTTGTTGGGAGAATTAGGCGAGACCCAGTCTTAACAATTAAGTATCTATGCTTAGGCCACAACACTATAAGGGGCGCCGCTGGAGCTGGACTTTTAAGCGCAGAACTAGCCGCAAAAAAGGGCTACATTTAAGCCATCACCCTCTATTCAATTTTCCACAAAAAGCTTCTTATTGTTGGACCTATTGTTCAATGGTATTTAGCTTCAATTGTTAGGGATTAGAATAAAGATTAAAACAGGTAAATGTAACCAAAACAAAAGAAACATAATCGCCTTTAAACCATTGTCACGTCTTTATTCGCTATGGGGATTATTCTAATTGTTTACTCGGTAATACATAGAATATTCTGTTCTGTATAGCGCCAGCCACAAAACGGTGAGAAACAAATAAGACTAGAAAACCCCCATGAAAACGCCTTAAAAGCCGCTCCAGTTCCCATGAAAGTCTCTCATTTCAGAGAAAACTACCAGAAAAGGCTTCCTCGTTGAAAAGTTTTTAATTGTTTAGTCCTGTTTCATAATCCTAGAATTTAAACTTAATTAGAAGCTTTTGTATTTCCGTGGTTTAGGGCTTTTCTTTTTCCTAGGTGGTCTGTAGAATGTCCTTCAGCGTTAACCGTGAAGTTTCTACAGCATAAGTTCTGCAGAATTCTATTGGGAAATCATCCATCAAATAACAGTATTTGATGACGTTATCATAAGTTTTATATGATTACAAATAAGCAATACGATTGGCGAAGGCAGTTTAACTGCTTTGGGTGGTTGCATGCGAGTCCTTAACAGAGAAAGTTTGGAAAACATCGTAACGGGTGCCACTTTCTTAGGTGCTGGAGGTGGTGGTTCTCCATTAGACGGGCTTAGGCTTGTCGATAAAATTTTCGAAGTAGCTAATGGCGTTAAACTTGTCAGTCCAGAAGAGGTTGCCGACAATGATTATGTGGCCATGATTGCGGGTATAGGTGCACCAAGAGCTCTTAGGGAGAAAGGCTTTGATGTAGAAGCTGTTTATGCTTTTGAAGCTTTAGAAAGAATATACGCGTTAGTAGGCATAAAACTTTCCTACCTGATGGCAGGCGAACTCGGTGGCTTTAACACTATAACACCCATGTATGTTGCCGCTTGCAAAAATCTTCCGGTGGTAGACTGTGACGGCAACGGCAGAGCTGTTCCAGAATTGGGCACTGGTTTGTATCCGCTATATGAAATACCTGCATCACCATTGGTTTTAGCTGACAGAAAAGGCAACGTCGTCATAGGATATCCTAAAGACCCAATGGATACAAATGCAAGCGAAAATATAGCACGGAGTTTCGCTGTTGTGTCAGGCATGGTCGCGGCCTTTGGAACATGGACGGTAAATGGACGCACATTGAGAGAAAAACTGGTCCTTAACAGTGTCAGCAAGTGCGAGAACATCGGCAAAGCCATCAAAAAAGCCGTCAAGGAAGGAAAAGACCCCGTGAAAGAAGCAGCCACGGTTTCTGGTGGGCAAGAACTGATAAGGGGAACAATTTCTGACATAGCAACCAAAACGGTCGGAGGCTTCGACTTTGGCAGAACAACGATAGAAGGTACAGGAACATACGTTGGTAAAAAACTCTTCATAGACTTCAAAAATGAAAATATGATTGCTTGGAGTGGAGAAAACGAACCCGTTGCAATGGTGCCCGACTTAATATGCCTCATAACAAAAAATGGGGAGCCGTTGACGAACGCTGACACAAAAACCGGCATGGAAGTGGCGGTGATAGCCGTTCCAGCCCCTGATAAATGGAAGGCGCACCCAAGAGGATTTGACATCTGGCGACACATATTAGAGAGGATAGGATACACTGGACCCTACAAGCCCATATCAAATCTATAATGGTAAAGGATTGAGGAAGAATTTCATGAAAATTCAAGTTATAATACCCATATTGAAAAATGAAGTTTTCGAAAAAACCACATATAAAGAACTAAGTTTGGCTAAAAGGAAAGATGTTGAACTAAGCGTCGTAAGCATCGAAAAAGGTCCAGCGTCAATAGAATCCGCATACGACGAAGAGTTGGCAGCCCCATGGATACTGGAAAAAGTAATGGAGGCTGAAAAAAGCGGGTTTGACGCTGTCATAATTGACTGTATGGGAGACCCCGCTCTAAACGCAGCGAGAGAAATAGTTAAAATCCCTGTCATCGGGCCATGCCAAGCCTCCATGGCCATAGCTTCAACACTTTGCGAAAAGTTTTCAGTGGTAACAGTGTTAAAGAGACTCCTACCGTTATTCTGGAGAAAAGTGAAAGAGTACGGATTTGACGCCAAAGTAGCCTCAGTAAGATCTGTTGAAGTACCCGTGCTGGAGCTTGAAGAAAAAAGAAGTGAAGTTAAGGCTAAACTGCTAGCTGAATCGAAAAAGGCGGTGAATGAAGACGGAGCTGGTGCTATTATACTTGGCTGCACAGGGATGGTAGGAATGGCTGCGGAACTACAAGAAGCGATAGGCATCCCTGTGATCGATCCGGCAGTAGCTTCGATTAAGCTGGCCGAATGCCTAGTTGACATGAAGATCGCACACAGCAAGTTAGAATATCCAGAACCTCCAGCGAAAAAGAGGATACTTTAAATGTTCACTCAATAGTGACTGTATAATACTTCCTGAAACGACTTGGCTCCTCAAGCACCCTAATTTTTCTATAATCAGTCTTATATAACTGCATTATACATCTTTCCGGCTCAAAGCGGATCTTTTTAGCTTGAGTGGAAAGAATATTAATAAAATTTTGGATGCATTCTTTCAATTGTGCATCGTCACTGTCTAGTTCTCTAGATTTTTTCTCGGCGTAGAAATTTTCAATTTTGAATCCAATTTTACGGTTGATGATGACTCTTGCTATTAGCGCTATCAGCATTGACGCGAGAGCACTTGGGAAAATTAACCCTTCCCAAAACTCAAAACCAGGATTTGGAACGCTTCTAAAGAGGAGACGCATTGCAATCAAGGCAAACGCCGAAGTTAGAAAAACTAACGACAAGAAGTTTATTAAATCTCGGATTTTCACCAATTTTGTAACACTAGGTATGGATGCTGTTGCACTTGCCATTTTAATCAGGGTCGGCTGAACCTTCTCCCACTTTGAAGCAATCTCTTTTTTCAGTTTCCCCTCCTTAATCGCACCGTTCACAGGGCGTATGTCTACGTATCTGTGCACTCGGTAACTGTCAAGGATTTCAATAAGCTCCATTAGAATTCGAAGGTCCTTTTGACTCCAACCGCTCACTTTGCTCATCTCATAAACTCATGATAAATCACTGGTGTTTTAATTAAATTATTAAACTACCCAGAAACTAAAAAACTTCGTTATACCACTTTTTCTTTGTTCCGATTTTTGCACGCATCTTCCATCTAAATGATTTTGGTTTCTTTTCAATTTCCTCTAACAAAATGTTAATCTTCCGTTCTATGTCCTCTTTATTCTCCTTCAGTCCGTTTTGGGCTGAAAGGAGTGTAAGGATCTTCTTAAGGTTTGTAGTGGCGGTGTAGTAAAATCCCCAATCCTCAGACAGAACCTTGGATATCAACTCAGAATTAATTGTTTCCTCATCACCTTCTCCAACGTTATGCTCCATAAATAAGATCGCAACATCTTTGAAATCTTTTTCAGTAAAGTTTACAATTTGTAGCTTCGTCAACAATAATTCAGCCAGCGGAATTGTTGGATAATCGATTTCTAAACGATTCCTAAAATCAACAGTGTGACACATTATAAGTTTGTCCAAAAAAATGTCTACAATGCATCCACTTGTATTGCTTATGTATTTGTGCCGCATCTCCAAGCCATAAGAGGGGCGCAACGGCCTTTTTTCATAGCCAATCTCATGCATAAAATTTGATATTTTAGACCCTTGAGAGGCATATCCAACAAGGTCTAAGTCGGATAGTTCTCTTTCCATTTCCATATGGAGATGGGCATATTTTGGGCAATGCAACCTAACAGCAACCGCACCCATTAGCCTAAGCGCTAAATTTCGTTGTTTAGCCATGTTTACGATCCTTAATCCTTCAGCAACTAAGTCGATTTTTGGGTTTTCCATAGACCATTTACCTTTCAAAAGGGATTGAGGAACCTTTAAATATATTTTCCGGTTGACAGCAGCAATGTTTAAAAGAGTTAGACTTTGCTTGAAATAGCCTTTAAGCTAAAAAGCGCCATAACAACAGAAACGTAAATAAACAATAAAGGATTAAGATCATGGCCGGGAAGTTAAAATGACTAGAATCTTCGCCGCCGTCGACATTCACGGAAGTGAAGTAATTTGGAGGAAGTTCATTAGAATGCATGAAATTCACAAAGTTGACGTGTTAATGATGCTTGGCGACTTAACGGGCAAAGCTATTGTCCCAATAGTTAAGCGGACGGAGAATGAATGGTACTATGCACCGTGGGGTAAAACAAAAGTTTTGCATTCCAGAAGAGAAGTCGATGAGGTCATAAAAACTTACCGTAATCAAGGCTACTACGTGTTTGAGACAACTCCACAAGAAGTAGAGGAGTTACAAGCGGATTCGAGAAAAATGGACGAGTTGTTTGTAAAGCTTATGTCAGAAGTCCTTCAGTCATGGTTTAAGTTAGCCGAGGAGAAAGTGCCGAAAAACGTGAAGATAATTGTGAGTCCGGGAAACGATGATCCCTTCGAGATTGATAAAGTTATTGAGGAAAATGACAGAGTGATTAACCCCGTTGGAAAAGTTGTAGACTTAGACAGTAGACACGAACTGATAAGTTGCCCGTGGACTAATCCAACTCCGTGGGGAACTCATCGGGAGTGTTCAGAGAAAGAACTTAAGAAAAAGCTGGAAGATGAGTTTAAGAAGGTTAAAAACTACGAAAACTTGATATGCAATTTCCACGCCCCCCCATATAACACAGGGTTAGATATTTGCCCAAAACTTGACAAAAACCTTAAACAAGTCTGGGAAATGGGTTCACCAGTAACTTACCCAGCTGGAAGCAAGGCGGTCAGAGAAGCTATAGAAAAGTATCAACCATTGTTATGCTTACATGGTCACATTCACGAATCTCCAGGCACTATACGTCTGGGCAGAACTCTCTGCTTAAACCCGGGCTCTGAATACGAGTCCGGGGTTTTAAGGGGCTTCGTTGTCGACTTACCGCCGAAAGAGTTCCAGTTCATGCGTGTTGAAGCATAAAAAAGGGGTTATTCTGGCGGGACTTCAGCAAAGATTGCATTGATGTCTATGCCTCTCTTCTTGTTTATGTAAGACATGACAGCGTACATTCCTATTCCCCAAGCCATTATGATCAGTGTTATAACTATGGATAATAGATTCACTGTCGCAACTCCCGTGAACAAAACATAGTATTCCAGTATTGTGGATATTAGGCTTAACGAAATCATTAGTGGAAGCGGGACGTAGACTCCCCTCTCCCATATATGCGGTCGAGTAAATGGTAAAGTTACTCCGGTAATGGACCACCAGATAACAAGCATTGTACCCAAGATAAACAGGCTAACTGATAGGATTATTGGGAAGGTTGCGGCAAGGAATACGAAGATCAGTTGCATTACGAAACAGTATAGCCAACTATAAATCGGAATGTGCCACCTGTCTGATACATGTGAGAATATTTTTGGAGCATATCGGTCAAGGGCCATGGCGAAAAACGGCCTCGTAGTCCAGAAGTAGCCGTGGGGTATAAGACCTATTATTGAGAAGAACGGTATCATGAGCATGAAACCGGATAGCGCCGCATTAGTAGTTAAGGAGGCTGCAAATATTGCCAGATTTGGGCCTAATCCTGGATTAATTGTTAGCTGACTTGCATAGCCACCCATCACAACATAGTCGTATGCGGACACAAAGTCGCCAAAAGCATACATTAGCGATGCAGATGCACCCATAGCGAAGGCTGCTAAGATCACACCAGCGAAACCTATGCCCACCATTATGGTCTTTCTTGGTTTAGACATCTCTCCTGCCAAGGGGGATACATTATCTGGATATAGGAAGCCTCTGCATGTAAGTATGGCAGCGCTTGTTGAAGCCCAACTGAAGCTTGCAGGCTTCCAGCCGTTTGCCCTAGCTACATTTAATATCTCGTTGTATGCGCCTTTACCCCAAACAGCATCCCACATTGAAGGTGTACCATTCGGTCCTGTTGCTACCAGAATGGCTATCATGACTAATGTGCCTATTATGGTTATACCGCTAAATATCACCATGGATCGTTTTAATGTGCCTGGACCGAAGAAGTCGATGAGCCCACCAACAATTATCAGAATGATTGCTATTATTAGGCTCCCTTGCACTGTTGCGAAATAGCTGCCAGCATCGATTAACCCACGTGAGCCGGTGAAAATTCCGATAGCCTTAAGTCCATCTGCAAAGGAGCTTGCCGCCAAGAATGAGCATGTAGCGTTTGCTATAGGATTCCAGATAACGGAACGCCAGCCCTCCATCATACCGTAAACCGGATGTAATCCTCTAGCGATGACCACATAGTTCCCGCCAGCCCTTGGCATACAGACAAGCTCAAATGCTAAGACCAACCCATAGATAATTACCAGAATCCCTGCTAGGGCAAAGGACAACACCATGTTAACCCCTGGGTAAAGGAAGGGTAAAATGCCGATCATAAGGAAAAACCATGGATTAAGAGAGGCTTTCAATGGAAAGAAGAGAACCGACCAAGGGCCTATTTCCCTCGAAAGTCCTGAAGCCTTTCTGACAAATAGCAACGGTTTTTCTTCGGACATTTCTCCTTTCCCCTTTTATAATTTTCCAATCTTTTGAAGCTTTAAAGTTTTTAAAAAACTTTCGGTGAAAGTGTAACTCGAATTCACCCTCATTTGCTTGCATAATGTAACCATATTTTCACGTTACATGGTGGCCAAAGACAAATAAACTAACATATGGATCTCACGGCATTTCTATCCAACATTGCACAACTTTTAATAACCAATTTAAGACATTACTCTTCGATTGGTGAGTATCATGATTGAAAGAGAGAAAATAGTCAATGGTGTTATAAACATGTTTAATGTGAATATGGGTGTCAGAGAAGGTGAAAAAATTTTAGTGGTTACAGATATTCCCACCGTGGAAGAGTGGAGGTTAAAGAACAGCGGCAAACTTTTAGATGCATTAAAGAGGGCACTTCTAGCTAAAATTGTAAGTGAAATCGCCGCTGAAAGTTTTCCAAAATGCAAAGTTGAATTTTTTGCGTATCCATCTGTTGGTAAGCATGGAGCATATCCTGGAAAAGAGGTTGAGGAACGGATGAAAGCTGCAGACGTCGTCGTTGCAATTACGACCTATTCGTTAACACATACGGATGCAAGAGTCAACGCCTGCAAAGCTGGGGCGCGAATCGCAAGCATGCCAATGTTCTTGGCTGAAATGTTTTATCCAGGAGGCCCTATGGCTGCAGATTACCGTGAAATAGAAAGGGAAACTAGGAAAATCGCAGATTTGCTGACGAAAGCAAATGAGGCTAAGGTTATATCGCCCGGTGGGACAGACATAACCTTGAGCATCAAAGGTAGAAATGGAACAGTTGATGCCGGAATCTTCACAGAAAAAGGATCTTTTGGAAATCTTCCTTCCGGAGAAGCTTTTTGCGCCCCGGTTGAAGGAACAGCTAACGGAAAAATTGTTGTTGAACCGGGCTGGTATCCTGACTTAAAAGAAAAAATGACCTTGGTTTTTAAAGACGGCTATGTGGCTGAAATCATCGGAGGTGGTGCAATCGGCGACTATTTAAGGAACTTACTGGACTTCAGTAAGAATGTCGAGCCATTTATCTCTCGCAGAAATCTAGCGGAGCTAGGAGTTGGAACAAATCCATTTGCAAGACGACCTGATAACGTCCTTGAGGCGGAGAAAATTAAAGGCACCGTACACTTGGCGATTGGAGATAACTCCCATATTGGAGGGAAAGTCTCATCAGATATTCATCTGGATTTTATAATTCCAAAGCCAACATTGACGCTTGATGGAAAAACGATAATAAAAGATGGCAATATTCACTGATCCTTTGTTGCTTCTAAAACTACGCGTACCTTCTTTATCCAAGACTTGATGAAAATAAAAGGAGAGGTAATCATTTCTTTTCATCAGTTATTTTAGATATCTTTTTTTAAGTTCTTCTGCGAACATTTTTACAATTTCGTTCAATGCTTTTCTGAACTCCTCCACGTTATACATTACGAGAAACTTTTTCTCGTCTACAATAGCCTTTATCTTCTGAAGAAACGGGTCCTCCTTTAAACATGGTGCATACTTTGGTAAGTCCGCGATTTTGCTTAATGCGTCTAGCAGTCTGAATGGCCCATAAAGGTGAGGTTCGTCCATGCAATTTAAAGCGCTCGTAGCAAGGAAAACTGCAATCTCAAATAAGTAATCGTTCCCGCTTATTTGAGGGTTGTCCATTTTACTCCTCCAAATCTGAAAACTTTTTGCCATAACCGTTTAGGTGAACTATTTCCTTCAGTGGCAGTTTAGGTGGTGGTTTGGGCGTTTGGTCAGGGTAACCTACTATTACTAAAAGTTCTGGTTCTATACCTTCTGGAATTGCCAGTAACTCCTTTATCGCCGGATGAGAAAATGATTTCACAACACATGTTCCTAAGCCAAGGGCATACGCCGCCAAGAGCATATTTTGCACAGCCATTGCGCAGTCACATATCGTGAGGTAATCTCTTGCAAGAGGACCTCCGACTTTGTAGGATCTCTCCCTATTCGAGCAGACAAGTATTGCAAGAGGGGCTTCTCCAAAATATCCCGGAGAAACTTTTCGCACTAAATCAAGCAACTTTGGATCTTCAATCACTATAAATACCCATGGTTGAATGTTTCCTCCAGAAGGCGCCCATCGAGCAGCCTCTAACAATTTTTTGATGAGTTCCCTGTCGACTTTTTTACTTTTATACTTTCTAACACTTCTTCTACCTTTTATCGCTTCGAACACGTCCATATTTTCAACCAGCGAAGCATTAACTGAACCATAGCGGTGAAGTTTTCTAAAAAGGTTTTCTCGGGTTCATACTTTTCTCTAAACTAAATTTTCCAAACTACAAGTGGGCTTGTGCATTATTTATAAAGCGCTTCATATTATGATCACATTTCATGCCACCTTACAATTAATTACACGTAAAGGTTGCTAGAACAAAAAGAAGAAAATATTGCCGCCGAAATCCGCGTATTTGAAGAATATATATTATCCCTAAGGAGAAGCATACCTCCAGAAAATAGAGAGTCTTATCCAGCCATATTCTGATTTCTCCGAATTTACTCTGGTTTCTCCCAAAGTTCGAGCATGCTTTTTTTGAGCTCTCTGCGTTTTTTGTGGAGGAACTTGTAGACTGTGGCGTGTTGGCTTCCTTGAATAAGCATCTGAATTGCTTCCCTTGCGATTTGGGCGTTTTCGATTTTTCCAATGATGCTAGCCGTGTGGCCGTAAACAGCTATGTGGGTATCCGTTAACTCTTCTATTATCCTTCTTGTTTTTCCTTCCATCCCGATAATTCGTCCCTTGACGCGTCTAATGTCAGATTCGGATCTTCCAAAAATTGTCCTTAAGTCTATTATGTCTAAGATGGCTTCTTCATCGTGAATGAGTTTAAACGCATGTTCAGGAGAGAAACCTCTTCCAATGGCGGTCACTACATCTTTAGCCCTCAAAAGCACAGAGGGGTCTTCTGCCTTCTCTGAAAGTATTATTGTTACGCCGCCTGTGTCACTCTCTACTTGGAGAGTAACTGAAAGCATGTTTTCAATAGCTTTCTTTGTTTCGCCACCTTGCCCGATCAGTACGCCGATCCGCTCTTTAGGTATCCTTACAAAAGTGCTAGGTTGAGCCATGGCCTGTAACTCTCCTGTAAACTTCTTCAGCTGACAAGGTGTTCACGCCTAAACGATTGAAAAATCTGTTTAAGTTAGCGATATCCCTATTCAAGAGGAAGTTTGCTAGTGGATGCGAAATCGGAACGGCCTGCGCCATGTCAAAAAGCACAGGTAAACCTCTCCAGATCATGATGTTGTATTCGCTTAAGTCTCCGTGAACAAGCCCCGCCTTCCTGTAAAGTCTTTCAAGGTAAGTTATTAGGATTTTGTAAATTCTCTCCGGGTTGGATGGAGGTTGCTCCTTCATGGAAGGTGCGCTTACCCCATCTTTCCCGATGAACTCCATGATAAGTACGTTGTTTCTGACTGCGATAGGTTTCGGTACTCTGACTTCCGCTGCCAACGCTTGTTCAAGATTTTTGAACTCTTTTTGAGCCCACGCAAAAATCAGCGATCGAGTGTCATGTTTCACATTTCTAAACCTCGGGTCTCCTTCGATGTATTTTAGCATCCCCTTACGGAATTCCGCAGAAACAGTTAGGTAAATTTTTATGGCAAGCCCTTTGCCTTCTTTATCTTTGCCCCAGTACACTCGGGCTTCTTTGCCGGCTTTCACGACGCCATAAATTCGGTCGATTACCCCGCTATTCATGAAGTCGTATATGATCATTAGAGTTGAACGGTCAAAAACCTCCTCTAAAACCTCGTATTCCTCGCTTCGCTTCTCTTTCATCAACTGTTCAACTTCATATTCCTTTTCTTCCTCGCGAAGCCTTTTTTCAACACGTTCCCGAAAAGACAAAAAGTTTCCTCGCCATTTTTAGATGGTTAAGTAGCCCTTTTTGCGAAGCCACTCTGCCTGTGCATGGGTATAGCGCCAAATGACGTCCCCACGTTTGTCAGACTGAAAGTCCCAAGGCGAAACGAGAACAACGTCGCCTTCTCTTATCCATACCCGTCTCTTCATTTTACCTCTTATACGACACAAACGCTCGTTTCCATCTTGACATTTAACAAGAACACGATCAAAACCGAGAAGCTTTACAGCTACGCCTAAAACATCATTCTCCGTAGGATAAACCATCTCGCTTAATTCTTCTTCGCTTATGACCTTCTTCTTGCCCAAGTAAGCACCTCATCATTTCCTTTTAAAAGATGAAGCCACTTACTTAAAAGCATGTTTATGCTCTAAAACATTGAAAGCCTTTTAACAATCTTGCCATCTGAATAGTTTCCTTAAGATTTCTGACAGCAACAGAGACGCCGACGGTGCATTCAAGCCAGCACCCATCGCATGAAGCAACCTTAGCCCATGCTCTTTTTGTAGTTTCGCTATCGCTTGTCAAAATATTCTCAGCAGAACTTTCTAAAAGGTTTCCAAGCACAATGTCTCCGCTAGCGGCGCAGGCCAAAAGGTTTCCGGCGGGGTCTATTGCAACGTAAAGCTTTCCGGCATCGCAAATTTTAGGCGTTTTCTCCTCAAAGAAAAGCCGTAAGCCCCGGAGAAAATCTGTAGGTACTGCCAAAAACTTGGGGTCCTTCTTTTTCAAGTCTAGCAAATACTCTTGAATAGCCGCTACTTTATCGATTGGAGGCTTATTCTTTGAAGGCGGCGGATATGGATGAACCGGCTGAACTTGCAAAAAATCTGCTATAGGGCGAATCTCTTCAACAAACCCTGGAAAAACGTCAATGTTGTATGGCGAAATAACGCTGTTTATGCCGACTTCTACACCTAAACTCCTCAAAACTTTTATGCTTTCGACAGCTCGTTGAAAAGCTCCAGCTACCCCTCTTATTTTGTCATGACATTCCTTTGGGCCGTCAATGGACACCACAACAATGTCAAACGCATCTGCGATTCTTGACGCGTTTTCACGTTTCAAAAGGGTAGCGTTTGTATTTATACTCACGAGGCAGTTGTGGGATGCCGCCTTTTTAGCCAGTGTTGTTAGGTCATTGCGTAGCATGGGTTCACCTCCGCTGAAATCAAAAAAGCTTACGTCCAAACTGCAAACCTCGTCTATAACGGTTAATGCTTTATTCGTTGGCAACTCCAGCTTTTCCATTTTCCACCAGTTGCAGTAGACACACCGCATGTTACAGCGTCCAGTCACATTATAGGAAGCGAAAAGGGGCGAGACTTTTCCAGTCTTAAACTTAAGAAAGTTCCTGAAAGTTTTGAGGGCAAACCTGCCGATGCTCACATTCTTAACCCATCAAGTTAGCTCTACTTTCCAATTAACCGTGCTTTTTAAAAAGCATTGCTTACTTTCACAGCTTTACAATCTGAGCGTGAGGTATGCCCTCAATTTTTAGGATCGCTTCCGGATGCACGTAGCCTTTTTCAACAGCTTTTTCCACGACATTTTTGCCAACCATGTTCACGATGGTTGAGGTTTCAATCATGGCTATGGCTTCTTCAACCTCGACCTCTTCGCCTTTGTAGAACTCTTCAGTAATACGGAAAACTATTTTGCCCTCGCGGAGAGTTCTCCCAAGAACCTCAGCGTCACAGATGGAAAGCAAAATGTTGTTGCCGATTTTTCTCAGCTTCATGTAACACTTCAATTTTCAGCCTCTCACAGTTGCCTTACCGAGGACTTGGCGCCACAAGCCGTGCAAACGAGGAAGGATAGACGCTTTTCCTTCACAATTTTCGTGTCCGGACGCTTGCACACTGGACATGTGACAAACGTGTCCATGTATCTTTGTAAAAGTCTTTCAAGGGTTTCCCTTGGAAACTTGCCTTGAAAAATAACTCTTGACTCTTGCATGAGAGCTGCTGTGGCCAACTCTCCGGTCAAAAACTTTAACAAGTGCTGCGGGTCGCGGTTTAAAACTTCAGCGATTTCCATGAAATTATGGATTATCGTGCGTGTTCCAACAACTACATATTGAAGCTTTGGAATTTCCAGTCTCTCCCGCTTTAGGGCAGTTTCAGGCAGCTGGGAACGCGCTCGTTTGAGCAATGCTTCATAGTCGTATTTCATTGACATGGCTCCAAGATAATGAATAGAATCCATTGTATTTAAAAGTTAATATGCAAAATTTTGGTGTATTAATTACGGGTTAGACGGTTCTGGGCGGGATGATTGAGTTTATTTTGAAGAAAACGGCCGAACTTGCTGAAAGAGTTTGTTCGAGTTTAAAGCAAAGCTTCTGTAGGCCATGACTTCGAGCTATGGATGCATTTGAAAGCATACTGGTACAAACCGTAACTTTTTATACTTTATACAAGCCTTTATTCTAGAAGATTTGGAAGTGTGTGAATTGAACGAGTTAGAAAGTAAAGTGTTTGAAGCGGTTGGCAAAGTTGTTGATCCAGAAACGGGCTTGACTTTTGCTGAAATGCAGATGATTAAAAGTGTTAAAGAGGAGGAACCGGGTGTTGTCAAGATCGAATTTATTCCATCTAGTCCTTTCTGCCCCATAGCCTTCAAGCTAGCCGTAGACATTAAACGCGAAGCGTTAAAAGTTGCCGGTGTTAAAAAGGCGCTAGTCTACTGTCGTGGACACATGATGGAGAAGCAAATCAACGAAGCGACTAACAAAGAATAGCTGAAAATAAATATACTTTGAGTTACGAGCGGTCAACGGTTGAATGTAGTCATTCCTGTTTATGTTTTAACGGAAAAGGCAAAAGATTCGTTTTAGCATACTCTGGGGCTTTTAGGGGCAAATTCGTCGTTTTCAGAATACGAAACTTTCATGTGAAACTGAGGGCAAAGGACCCAAAACTCAATAGTGGAAAGCGTGAACACTGTATAAAACTAGAGGGAGAGGGAGCAGGGAAAATAAAGCCTAGAGTAGAGTATCTTGGCTGAATATTTAACCAAAAGCCTTAAGTGAGTAGCCGCCATATTTTTCTTGCAAACAACATGGGTGTTGATTCAGTCTTGGCTATTGAAAGTTTTCACGGAAACAGAAAACCTATAGACGTGAAAATCGGCGAGTTAACACCTACTTCGAGGGCGGTGAACGTTAGGGCAAAGGTTGGCTCAAAAAGCGAGGTCAGAAGTATAGCTTCCGGAAAAAACGGTGCGTCTCACACAGTTTGTGACGCATTGATAGGTGACGAAACCGGGTGCATATACTTGACTTTATGGGATGACAATATAACTAAAGTCAAGGAAGGCGAAACCATAAGCATAGGAAATGGCTACGTAACTCTATTCAAAGGAAGTATGCGTCTAAATATTGGAAGATACGGCACGCTAGAAACAGCAAAAGAAGCCTTAACATGCGAAGTTAACACACAAAACAACTTATCATCAAAAGTTTATGAACAACAAAGACGCCCCTTCAGAGGAAGAGGTTTCAGCGGACGAAGAGGCGGAGCCCGGCAAAGAAGATATTAAAACTTCCCAGCTTTCGTCAACATTTTTGCTTCTTTTAGATATTCAAGGAACTCAAAATTTTTCTTTTCCACGTATTCCAATCCGAGTTTGCGGTACAAGATTTTTGCTATGTTTTTTTCGATAACTTTTGCTCCTGAACCGAAAATTTTCCGTATACATTCAATAAAAATTTCCGGATGCGAGGGTATGTTTTCCTTGTTTATGGCGTAAGAATGTCGAAGGCGGAAATAGACCACTTCTCTCCCGCTTTCCCCAAGCATAAGTAGGCCCTCATCAACCGCTTCGATTAAAGCCCTCTCAAACTCTAACGTTTTTTTATTCATGATTTTAACCTCAAAGTTCTTTTATATGTATGTAAAAGGCCAATATGAAGAATAGATAGCCAAAATGGTAGAGTAGTTCAAGCACATGTCCACAATAATATGCGCCGTTGGCGGTTACATAGCTAAAAAGTACGTCGGCGCAAGTATCCATAGTCATGGCGGCGTTAATGAAAAGCCATGGTCTTCCAAGTTTTCCCTTCCAGAAAATGATAAGCCCTAAATGTGCAACAGAAAAGAGTGCGAGGTCAAAGAGGGGATAGGCAAAGTCTGTAACCAGCGTCATTAAATCTTCTTCAGCATTTAAAAGTGGGATAAGCAGCGCACCGACAACAATTACCGTCAAAATTACAGTAGCAACCATAGACGCGGCTAAAGTTTTCTTTGTCAATGCACCGCTGAAGAGCTTAACATATAGGTATAGCGCTATAAAGAAAGGAACATACCCGGCCAGCCAAAAAACATCGGCTACGGATGGATAGGGAGTCTCAACGCCTAATATTAGCGTGTAGCCAGCCCAAATGGCTTCTCCCATAAACCAAAGGAACAATCCAGCCGTGAAATAAAGCCAAGCAGTCGAAAACCGCCCCCTAGCTTTATGCCAGTATTTTTCTAAGGAAAGCCCCGAAAAAACAACGGCCGCACCAGAAACCAACGGCGGAAAAGCATTTGAAAAGAAATACATGAAATCCGGGTAGTGGCCTTGAAAAGCGTATAACAGCGCCAAACCGACCGTTATTGATAGCCATATACCGTAAATCTTCAGCATCCCAGCCCCTCCGAGAACCTCTGCTAGCTTCGGCGCGCGTCGTGTGGTATATTTGACAAGTAGGGCCATCTTTAATATGAATTATGAACAGCGAATATGAATTACCAAAATTGTTTGGTTAAATGATTGAAGCTAAAAGGGCTTGTTGTAATTTTCCGTTAAAATTCACCGCAATCTTTAAAGGCTAATACGCAAAACAACATCATCCTTACAAAAAGGAGACATTAATGATGTGCTCACCAAAAAAGGAGGAAAAAAGAAAACCCACAGTTGAAGAGCTTCTCGCAAAAGCTAAAAAGCCTTCCCAACTTGCCCCGCCCATGCACAAATTTTACGAAGGCAAAGTTCAAGTCATGCCAAAATGTGTTATAAGAAGCTATGAAGACTTTGCCATATGGTACACGCCGGGAGTCGCAGCTCCATGCCGAGAAATCAATGCAAACCCTGAAAAAGTATTCGAATTAACAAATCGTTGGAATTATGTAGCAGTCGTTTCAGATGGCACTCGTGTTTTAGGCTTAGGAGACATAGGTCCAGAGGCAGCTATGCCTGTTATGGAAGGAAAAGCACTGCTTTTCAAGTATTTAGGTGGAGTTGACGCTTTCCCCATATGCCTAAAAACCAAAGACCCAGACGAAATCGTCAGAGCATGCGAGCTGATTGAACCTTCCTTTGGCGGGATAAATCTTGAAGACATTGAAAAACCGAAATGCTTCTACATCTTAGAAGAAGCCCGTAAAAGATTGCAAATCCCAGTTTGGCATGATGACCAGCAGGGAACAGCCACAGTTATATTGGCCGGATTGATAAACGCCTTCAAAATAGTGGGTAAAAAGCCTCAAGAAAGCTTAATAACGCTTATTGGTGCCGGAGCAGCTAACATCCGAACAGCCTACGTTCTAATAAAATGGGGAATAAAGCCTGGAAACATTATCATGGTAGACACAAAGGGCATAATATACCCTGGAAGAAAGGATATCTCAAAAGAGGAAGATCCATGGAAGTATGAGTTAGCCCAGATAACGAACGCTGAAGGCAGAACAGGAGACATAGCGGACGCATTTAAAGGTGTAGATGCTGTTGTCGCCGCATCAAAGCCAGGGCCAGGCACAATAAAGAAGGAGTGGATATCCACAATGGCAAACGACGCCATAGTCTTTGCCTGTGCAAATCCAATTCCTGAAATTTGGCCTTGGGAAGCTAAAGAAGCTGGAGCCAGAATAGTGGCTACTGGAAGAAGCGACTTTCCAAACCAAGTCAACAACAGTTTGGGCTTTCCAGGTATTTTCCGCGGAGTTTTAGATGTCAAAGCCAAAACTATTACAGATGATATGTGCGTTGCCGCCGCAGAAGAGCTAGCAAAGTTCGCAGAGGAAAGAGGCATACATGAAGATGACATCCTACCACGAATGGAGGAGTGGGAAGTTTTCCCCCGCGAGGCAGTAGCCTGCGCCTTAAAGTCGATTGAACAAGGAGTAGCCAGAGTAAAGCTAAGCAGACAGGAACTCTACGAAAGAGCTGTTGCAATAATAAAGAACGCTAGGGAAAGCGCGCAAATCCTAATGAGGGAAGGCTTAATAAAACAACCACCCCCAGAGGAAGAGTTGCTCAAATAGACGGCTGAAACACCCAAAAACCTCTTTTTCTGAATTTTCGGAAAATTATTTAAGCTATTTGCTAAAATATTTTAGGCTGGGAGAAAGATAAAATGCGGTCAGATTATGCTCTATATACAGTAGCAGTAATATTTTTTATAATAACTGGGATAATTTGCTTCTATCAAGTAAATTACAGAGAACTTTGGATAGTTACAACGACAGTCTTGGGATTGTTTTTCATAGGGGTCGGATACACTCAAAGGCCAAAAAACACAAAAGCTAAAACACCCTTACCAGCAGCACCTGTTATAACAATTAAAGAAGAGGAGAAAACTTCGATAGAAGCCACCCCAATTTCGACGCTAGAGTTAACTGAGATTAAGGGTATTGGCGCAAAGCGGGCGGAGCATCTAAAAGCATTAGGCATTGCAAATGTTGGAGATTTAGCAAAGGCTTCGGCAGAAGACTTAGCCTCCAAACTTAAGATTTCGCCAAAAATAACTAGAAGATGGGTTGAAGACGCAAAAAAGCTCCTTGAAAAAACTTAGGAAGCTCCTCTAACAAAAAGGCCTAAAGTTTCAAAATTTTTATTATGTTCCTTCTCTCCAGCCTTTTTAACGCATCTAAAAACTCGTTCTTTTTCTTACCGGTTACGTTGAAATTTTGTAGCATTTCATTTAGAGGCATTTCGGATGCGCCAAACCCCACGTTTTTTCTGTGAATGAGATGTTTAACTATTAGGCGTTCAAGTTTTCCACAACGCCACGTAGTGCTCCTTAATAAAACTATTATGATCTGCCCGAACCCTTTCTCCCCTTTTACCTTAAACCTAGACATACAATCGTTTAAATTGTACTTGATGTTTTTAGGGTTTGCGTTTGAAAAAGTTCTCGGAAGATTGAAATATTCACAGCTGTAGTTTAACCTATATAAGTGGTGAAGTCATGGCTGAGGGAAAAATTGGGAGAATCATTTTTTCCAAAATAAAAACGGGTGAAGACTTGATTGAGGCCATTAAAGAGAAAGCTGAAAAATGCGGAGTTAAGGCTGGGTTGTTGATTGTTATAGGTACTCTTGAAAATGCTACACTGGGCTACTACAAAGGTGGCGAGTACAAATACATTCGCATAGATGAGCCTCTAGAGATAGCTTCATGCATGGGAAACATCGCCGTTGAAGAGAACGGTGAGACAGCAATTCACGTCCACATTGTAGTTACAACTAATGAAGGTAAAGCGTTTGGCGGTCACTTAATGAATGGTTCCCGAGTTGGAGCCACAGCAGAGCTTGTAATAATTGAAGCTTTAGATGTAAACCTAAAAAGAGCTTTTGATGAAACGACAAAGCTTAAACTCTTGAATTTAGAGTAGCGGTTTCTCTAGAAGAATCCCGTGAGCGTTTCCGTAGTAATATTCTAACTTCAAGGTCTTTCTATATCCAAGTTTATGGTAGAGGTTTAACGCAGCAATGTTGTCCTCCCTTACTTCAAGGCGGCAAACTCCGGCATGCTTGTTTTTGAAGATTTTTTCTATTTCTTGCAAAAGTTTTATTCCGATCCCTTTTCGACGGTGGCTTTGCGCTACATCTATCGTTAAAATATGCCCAATGGGTTTGCTGTCTTCGATAAATAACATGCCAATAACAAAGCCAACGATATGCTCATCCTCTTTTGCAATTAAGCTTATGGAATTTGGACTTTTAAGTAGTTGGGCTATTTGCTGTTTAGTGAAAGCTTCTTTTTTAAAACATTCCATTTCAATTTCGTAAAGCCTATCTAAGTGTTTGATTGACGCGTCTTCTATTATTATCGGCATAAACTTCATTACTAAAAAGTTTCACGGCGAAATTTAGCCTTTCTCTATTAGACCAGCGTTTAGCGAGGCTTTCACAGCCTTAATTTCAATCCACTCTTGGACGGCAAACCCTACGAAAAATCTCAACCACACTGTTAAGAGCCTGCTTAGTATGGTTGCTGTCGCACTTACACCCATAGGCACTCCTAAAACTACATAGATGGTTGTCATGGTTATCTCCGGCAAACCAACCTCAAATGGAATACCCACTGGAATAGACTTTATAGCTGCCACTATGGCTTGTGTTACCAAAATTACACTCCAAAGGCGAAAACTTGTGGGAAATCTTATTGCCACGAAAACCATATATGAGATAGCTAAATAAGAAAGCCATGAAAGACTTGACAAAAAAATGGACAAGAATACTATCTCTGGAGCGCGCCCAAATTCCCGCATGGAATCATGGAACATTTCAGCAGTTCTAAGGATGTCTCCCCTAACTTTTGCAAGGTTCCATTTCCCTTTAATGATATGACCAACAATCTCTAACAAGCGGTCAATAATCCTTAAGGTCCAGTCTTTCTTTATACACAAAAATAGAAGGAAAACTAGAAAGAACGCAGTTGCACTTATTAAAAATAGGCTTAAGTTAAAAATTAGACTGCTAAGATGGGATTCTGCCAAAAGTAAGCTTATCCCAACAATAAGTGTTGCCAAACCGACGCCCATACTTATAAGTCTATGAGCTACAAGAGAGGCAACAACTTTACCGCTCACGTCGCTTCCATGTTCTCTCGTGATCAAATAGATTCTTGAAATTTCTCCGCTTATGGATTCAGCTGGAATAATTAAGTCCATAAATGTTCCATACCAAACGTATAGGTAGGACTTTAAAACTGAAAGTTTCACGGACAAGTGTAATAGAAGACTACGCCAAGCCATTGCGTAAAGAAAAGTGTCAACAAAGATTAGTAAAGCGGCCAAAAAATATATGAGCGTGTCAGCTGTTCGAATAGTTGCAACAATTTCAGGCATATCCGCTCGGAAAAAGTATAGATACGCAAGGAAGGCCGCTATGCCCACCAGCGGCAAGACCACAGTTTTCCAAGTGAGTTTAGGCTTGGCTGAAACCATGTTCACCTACATCTCACATCGACCCAGAAAATTCTTAAAAGCCAAATTATATACTTTGTCCAATTCACGATTTCCTTAATTTTCCATACCTTATACACATCGAGCGTTTCTGTTTACGCTCCAGTGGACAGTCAAATTTTGGAGAATGCACTCGAAAAGACTAAATGGTTAAAAATTAGAAAGACGAGCTGAAGGGGCAACTCATGCTGACAAGAGAAGAAGCCTTAAACATTGTTAGAAAGCATGTATCGAAAAGGAACATTCTCTATCACATGCTTGCAGTGGAAGCGATAATGCGGAGTCTAGCAAGACAATTCGAGGAAAATGAAGAAAAATGGGGTCTAGTAGGCCTACTACACGACGTGGACTATGAGAAGACAGAAACTTCACCAGAAAAGCACTCCCTAATTGCAGAGGAAATCCTCAAGGAAGCAGTGCCTAAAGAACTTTTGAGGGCGATAAAAGCGCACAATTTCAAACATACAGGTGTCGAGCCGAAAAGCAGAATGGAGAAGGCATTAATCGCCAGTGACGCAGTTTCAGGTTTGCTGGTGGCATGTGCTCTCGTGATGCCTTCTAAAAAATTGGCAGAAGTAAAGGTAGAGACGGTGGTGAAAAAGTTCAAAGACAAAGACTTTGCAAGGGGGGTCGAAAGGGAAAGAATTCTCCTATGCGAGGAAATTGGAATTCCTAAGGAGAGATTTTTTGAGATAGCCTTAAACAGTTTAAGAGGAATTGCCCAAGAGATAGGCTTATAAACATTAGCTTTAAAATTCTAGTTTTGTTTTTCCAAGCTTACGATCTAAGCAAGCCTTCACAAAACCGTAATATTCTGGATTAGGCTTACCGGGTCGACTTTTAAACTCACCATGGAATTGAGATGCTAGAAAGAAATAGTGATTCGGCAACTCTAGGATTTCCATCCTTTTGCCATCTGGGCTTCTGCCGGAAAACATGAGACCGTTCTCTTCAAATTTTTTTAGGTAGTCTATGTTCACTTCAAATCTGTGGCGGTGACGCTCAAAGATTTCCTCGCTTCGGTAAAGTTTATACGCCAAAGTGCCCGGCTTTATGAGTACTTTGTGCGCGCCCAGTCGCATCGTGGCTCCTTTGAGTTCTATGCCCCTCTGCTCAGGCATAAGGTCAATGACTGGATGTGGTGAGTCAGGGTCTATTTCAGTGCTGTTGGCTCCTTCTAAACTGCACACGTTGCGGGCGAACTCCACCACAGCCAACTGAAAGCCAAAGCATATCCCCAAGAAAGGTATATTGTTTTCCCTTGCAAATTTTATGGCCGCAATTTTTCCTTCAGCTCCTCTTGGACCGAAACCATAGGGAACAAAGATTCCATCAAAATCTTTTAGTATCTCAACATTGTTTGGGTTCTTCTCGAAAATTTCAGCTTCAATGTAGTGAATGCAAACTTTTGTTCTACATGCTGCTCCTGCATGGCGGAGCGCCTCGTTCATACTTACGTAACTGTCGACTAAACCCGCATATTTTCCAACAAGCGCTATTTTAATTTCATGCTCCGGATTGAGTATGGCGTTAATAAATTTTTTCCAGTCGTTATAGTCTGGTATGCGTTCCAGAAGCCCGAGTCGCCTACAAATGAAATTGCCCATTCCTTGCTCGTCAAGGATAAGCGGAACTTGGTAAATAGATTCGACGTTGTAAGAGCAGAAAACGGCGTTTTCCGGTATTGTTCCAAATAATGCTATTTTTCTTAAAGTTTCAGAGTCTATCATTTGTGAGCACCGTGCAACAATTATATCTGGCTGAATGCCAATGCGGCGAAGCTCGTTAACGCTGTGCTGCAGTGGTTTCGTTTTCATTTCTTTTGTAACATCTAGAATCGGGACTAGAGCCACATGAACATACAAAGTGTTTTCAAATCCTTCCTCCAAACGCATTTGGCGTATAGCTTCTAGAAAAGGCAATCCTTCAATGTCACCAACCGTCCCACCAACTTCTGTTAATACAACGTCTGCGCTTGAGTTCGCCGCAACGCTCCTTATGCGACTCTTAATCTCGTTGGTAACGTGTGGGACTATTTGGACACATCTTCCAAGAAAGTCTCCACGGCGTTCCTTCTCTATAACAGCCTTATAAACTATTCCAGTTGTAATGTTATTCTCTTTTTTCAAGCTTAGATCGAGAAAACGTTCATACCAGCCAAGATCCAAATCAGTTTCGCCACCGTCTTCTGTCACGTAGACTTCGCCGTGCATGTAAGGATTCATGGTTCCAGCGTCAACATTCACGTAAGGATCTATTTTTATAGCCGTTACATTATAGCCCCTTGCCTGGAGCATTTTACCGATGGAAGAGGTTACAATACCCTTACCTACAGAGCTTAAAACACCGCCAGTAACGAAAACATACTTTGTCACGTTTCTCCCTCGCCGGAATAACAGAAACCTAGAAGCTTTCAGCATTTAAACTTATTCTAACCTTCATCTTAATGATATACTTGCGAGATATTATTGACAGCTTCCATGTGACAATAGGTTATATATCCACGACAAGTCAAAGAGCATTATCGAAAAAGCTCAAAGGCTAAATTCGCCAATTTTTAAGATTTTTATTGAAACAGTCTAAATCGAGGGAGAGGCAACTAAAATGTCCAGCAAGAAAAAGGCTAGTTTAGTCTATTGGCTTGGGGAAAATCTCTATTTTAACATAACCAACAGATGCTCAAACAACTGTTACTTTTGCTTAAGGAACTTTCGGGATGGTGTTGGCGGTTTCAGCTTAAAACTTGAAAGAGAGCCGACGATTGCTGAGGTGATCGCAGAACTTGAGAATGTTATGAATAGGAGAAACTGGAGGGAGATGGTTTTCTGCGGGTTTGGTGAGCCATTAGAACGGCTGGACTGCGTACTAGAGGTTAGTAGGTGGATAAAAAGTCATTACGGGAAAATTGTGACATTGAGAATAGACACAAACGGGCAAGCTTTCCTGCTTAACAAGGGACGAGCCGTCGTAGAAGAATTGAAAACCGCCGGCATAGACAAGGTGAGCGTAAGCCTAAACGCCCACAGCAAGGAAACATACAGTCAAGTCTGCAGACCAGCCTTCGAGAACGCTTTCGAGAGCATTTTAGAATTCATTGAAAAAGCCAAGAAACTTTTGGACGTAGAGGTAACAGCTGTGCGGATTCCAGAAGTTAACATCAACGCAATAGAGGAAATCGCAAAAAAACTGGGTGTCAAGTTTAGGGTTAGAGACTACATACAGCCTTTTTGGTGAGAAATAGGTTAACAATGTTTTGCAGTATTACGCTTACAAACTATGTTTGTGAAAAACGGTGAAACTAAAAGTGGAAATGTTATGCAACATCTATATAGGTTAAGGTTTAACAAAACAATGTGGCAGAGTGGCTAAATTACTTAACTTGAGGCTATTTTAATCGTTTTGAAGTGCAAGAACCTCGAAGGCTTCCTGATTTTTCGGACGCGTTCCGCGTAGTAATCAGGGGCGTACATACGATCTTGGAGTTGTAAGTTTTAGAGCTTTTCTAAACCGGGACATAGTGTTTTTATACAAGTTTATAGAGAAGTTAGGTCATAAAACTTGATCAGGTGCGATGGTAAAATGAAAATTGAAAAGGCAGAGTTAATGGCTTACGTCATGATAATTGTGGGTTTGCTGCTGCTGATTTTCACGTTCATCACAGCTTTTCTTATGCTGACATCTGTATTGAACATTAAGACGGGCATGGACCTTTCGAAAGCCCTTGGAGAGATACTTGGACCGATAGCTGAAGCCATTATAAGGATAATGTTCCTTGGAATCATGGGATGGACTGGTTCCATCGCAACAATAAGGGGAATACAACTTTACAGAGAGTCTAAACTTGTGGCGCAGCCGCCAAAGCTCGGAGAAAAACCAGCGGAAAAAGCCTAGACTTCACGGTGGTCATGTTTTGCGTCCAACTATTAAGGCTCTTGGATGGATGATTATCCTCCTATGGATTATCACTTTGGCTTTACCGATCTCGGTGGCTTTCTCTTTGTTCAAGTTGGCTGAAGGAGGAAATGTGGGTGTTCAAGAGCCTACATTCACGGTTACTAATGGGAACATCTCCATAAACATGCCCATATACGTGAATAACACAGGCTTTTACGATATTTCAGACGTGAACATAGAAATTAGGATCAGAAAGATAGGCACAATCATAGCAACTATGTCAAAAAACTTACCCAGCATACCAGCGGGTCAAATAGTTAACACAAGTTGCAGCTTTACTGCAAACATAGTGGAAATTTTTCAAAAAGACCATACATTATTGACAGAGGATGCCGATTTAGATTTAAACATAATGCTACATTTTAGAGTAGCGTATACACTAGCCTTTAATATAGCCTACAATTCGTCCATGCGCTGGGGCGCACCCTTCCACGATTTAACATACACGGTGGATTACAACGAGATAACACATGTTTTTTCATTTTACATGAGCTTCAATAACCATGCCTCTTTTTCTATAAGTGGTCCCTTCACAATTGAATTATACAACTCCAACAATGAAAGGATTGGGATAGCCTCGCTAGATTTGAATGTTCCCGCTGGGGAGGCTTTCCAAGAATCTGTTGATGTAGTTGTTGATTTTTCAAAAATGACTGATAGGGTTTTAGTTTGCCTGTCCTTTGCTGAATTGAAAATTCTTGAAGAATGGTGGACTAAACCATGAGCGAGCTTGAGCCTAAGCCAAGAGGTCAGAAGTTTAGCTCGAGAATTGCCAGGGCGGTTCTTATAACCGCGGCCTCCGCAGTTTTATGGCTTATAGTATGGTTTTTAACATCTATGTTTTTGGCAGGTTTTCCAGAATACCCAAAACTTTTTTCAACAATAGCTTGGGGTTTACTATTTTTCACCTTCACTATTGCACTAGCCGAAGGCACAATTTACAAGTATATTTTAATAATTGCAAGGGCTTTCTTTTTAATGATATATTTAACCTACGCGACAAACTGGGGAGTCTTAACGGCAAATTTTGGGAATTTAATGTTTACTGTTGAGTTTACATCATTAATTGCCTTAATAATTGCAATAAATCTCCTGGAAGTGGCCAGGGGACTGTTACTAGCGATAGAGTTTGCAGCGCAAAGTCCAAAAGACTAACCCTGCAAAAGTTGGAAGCCTATATACAATGTTTTACACTTTTAAGCTCTCAGCTTTCTTCTAAAATTTATTTAGCAGCCCTTCAACAACCTTCTTCTTTTCTAAGGTAAGTCTTCCTGCTTCTTCCATTGAGGTACCGATTGATATAAAACCATGCTTTTTCATAATTAAGAAGTTGTTCTTGTTTAACACTTCTTCAACGCTTCTAACAAGCTCTAGACTACCATAGGGCTTCCACTCTTTGGTTTCAACAACCCCCAATTCTTTCGCATGCTCGGTTATTGCCGTGTCGTGACCGTGGAAAACTGCTTGAGCGTCTCGTCTCAGAAAATAAATCCTGTAATGTAGAAAGCTTTCAGACGAGGGTTCTCTAACTCCGTGAACATAGACTGTTCGACTATCCATGTCACAGCTAACTACTTTAACAAAACATTCTGGGCTGAGCGAATCTTTAGGGCCAAGCCCAGACGCGGTAATTATAAACTCGTTTGATCCTTCCATGAGTCTAAAACTCAAGTTTCCCATAGATTTGCCATTAACAACCGGTGCAAGCCCATGCAAATGGAACATCTTGCACCATTTAGCCAACTCTGCAATTCTTTTATCTTCAGGCGGCTCTTTCCGCAAAAATTTCGTTTTAAACTTAACTCCAGTGTACCTTTCCATCATACATAATGGCTTTTGCTATCCCAATAACCCTTTTGCTGATGGTTTCTAAAATTGCAATTTATTTTTACAACCAGTATCCAGATATAAGGCATAGGCATATACTTTAACTTAAACATCAAGCAGACGGGAGGCTAATGCAAAAAACTTATTCGAGGCTGCTTGGCATAGTTGGAAAACCCAATGTGGGAAAATCAACATTTTTCAGCGCTGCAACTTTGGCACCTGCTGAAATCGCCAATTACCCTTTCACGACGATAAAGCCGAATAGGGGGGTAGGCTATGTACGGACGCCTTGCGTCTGCAAAGAATTCAACGTAAAAGACACACCGGTAAACTCAATATGCATTGAGGGAGAAAGGCTTATTCCAGTAGAATTCATAGACTGCGCTGGCCTCGTGCCCGGCGCGTGGCAGGGTAGAGGGTTAGGCAACCAGTTTCTAGATGAAATAAGAAAAGCTGATGTTCTGATCCACGTTGTCGACGCTTCTGGTGGAACAGACTCTGAAGGCAGGATTTGCAAGCCGGGCGAGCATGACCCTTTGGAGGATGTGAAGTTTCTTGAGCATGAAATAACTATGTGGATTGCAAACATGCTTAAGAAAGACTGGCCGAGGATCGCCAGAACCGCGGAATCTGCTTCAAAGGATCTCCTTTCAATCTTGGAGGAGAGACTTAGCGGACTAGCCATCAAACGAGCTCACATTTTTGAGGCGGTTAGAAGAACAGGGTTAAATGCGGATAAACCAACGGCTTGGAGCGAGGAGGACTTCCTTAGATTTATTGACACGCTTAGGCAGATAGCCAAACCCATGCTAATCGCGGCTAACAAGATGGACATACCAACAGCTGAAGAAAACTTCGAGAAAATGAAGAAAATGAACTATTTAGTGGTTCCATGCTGCGCCGAAGCTGAATTGGCATTGCGAAGGGCTGCGGAGAAAAAGCTAATAGAGTACAGACCTGGAGACAGCACTTTCAGAATACTGGACCGTGGAAGATTAACTGAAAATCAAGTTAAAGCCCTAGAAACTATAAGAGAGAAAGTCCTGCTGAAGTTTGGCTCCACCGGGGTTCAGGACGCTATAAATATGGCCTACTTCAAACTCTTAAACATGATCACGGTTTATCCTGTAGAAGATTTGGAACATTTATCAGATCACAGCGGAAGAGTTTTGCCTGACGCATATCTAGTGCCTTACGGGACGACGGCTCGGGAACTTGCCTACCTGATCCACACGGAGCTCGGCGAAAGCTTCATTTACGCCGTGGAGGCCAGAGAACGCAAAAGAGTCGGCGAAAACTACATCCTTAAAGATAGAGATATAATCTCAATAGTAAGTGCCAAGAAAAGAGCTTAGAAAGCTTAAGCACCGAACCGTCTTTTACGCTTTTGAAAAGTACGTACTGCTCTAAGTAAATCGATTAATCTAAAATCAGGCCAGTAAACATCTAAGAAACAGAGTTCGCTGTAGGCAGACTGCCAAAGGAGAAAGCCGCTTAACCGTTCCTCGCCGGAAGTCCTGATAATGAGGTCTGGGTCTTGTTTGGGCAGGTGCGACGTGTACAAGTATCTCTCGAATAATTCTTCAGTGACCTCTTCTGGCTTCAGCTCTTTACTGTACACTTTTTCAGCGATTTTCCTTGCAGCGTCAACTATTTCAGCCCTTCCTCCATAGGCAAATGCAACATTTAAAAAATGTTTGTCATAGTTTTGAGTGGCTTTTTCCACGTCTTCTATAAGTTTTTGCAGATGCTCCGGCAGAAGGTGTCTTCTGCCAATCACCTTTACGCATACCTTGTTTTTGTGAATTCTTTCATCCGTCAAAATTTTTTGCAATTTCTCGCTTGCAATCCGCATGATTTCTTCAACTTCCTCTTTTGGGCGTCGGAAGTTTTCCGTTGAGAAAGCATAAAGGGTTATAGACTTTATGTTAAGTTTTAAACACCAGTCTAGGAGTTGTTCAACTTTCTCAGCACCCTCTTTGTGGCCACGCCACGGGGCAAGTTCCTTTTCTGAAGCCCATCGCCTATTGCCGTCAAGAATTATTGCTATATGTTCTGGTTTCTCGTTGTTTTTGACTTGATGCCAAAGCCACTTCTCATAAAGTTTGTAGGCACCAATAACTGAAAGAAAGGATTTCAGCATCATTTAATCCTCGCGTTCTTTAAGGCATCCATGCATGAACACTTGCCTTTACGTTCTACTGGTAAAGCTTTAATGGCCTCAATTAAGAGTTGCTCTATTTTAGGCTGAACTTTTCTGGAAATATCATAGACCTCCTTTGGCGTTAGACGTTCCTGCATGCCGGCAGCCATATTAGATACAAAGCAGACCGTTGCATAGCATATTTCTAACTCTCGGGCAAGCACGGTCTCTGGAACACCAGTCATGCCAACAATGTCAAAGCCTAAACGCTTAAACATTTCAATCTCAGCTGGGGTCTCGAAGCGTGGGCCTTCCGTACAAACGAGCACAGCGCGGCTCCACAGGTTTAAGCCAATCCCTTCAGCGCATTTAATCAGCGTGTCACGTATCTCTGGACAGTATGGTTGAGACATGTCAACATGTGTGACCGGGGCTTCGTCATAGAAAGTTGTAGGCCTTTGTTTGGTAAAATCGACGAAATCATGTGGAACTACAAGGTCGCCTGGTTTGAAGTCCTTGTTTATGGCACCTACAGCGTTTACTGCTATGATCCTTTCGACACCAAGCTGATACAATGCGTAAATGTTCGCTTTATAATTCACCTTATGAGGAGGAATTGAGTGTTCTGGTCCGTGTCTTGGAATGAAGGCAACGTTTTTGCCACCTATCTTCCCAAATGAAACTGAAGGGAGAATGCCGTAGGGTGTTCCGATGCGAAGTTTTTCTGTTTCTGCAAAAAGTTTTTCGAATCCTGTCCCACCTATGACTGCAATTTCAGCTTTCGTCAAGCTCTTTATGTTCCCCCAACATTTTCTTGAAGAAACCCTTAGCCGACCTGTGAATAACGAGTATAACCAAAATCGAGGCTATACCTATCAGGACGCCAATCACTATGGAGAATATTAATGTTTCATAGCCTCCTTGAGGATTGATTAGAATGCGTGATACTTCCTCAAGAATCTGTCTAGTCCACCCAATTAAAACTATTAAGGCAACGTTACGTAAAAGTCGCGCGTCTCTCTCAAAATACCATCTTATGGCCCTTCCAGTTAGGGCTAAACATACACCTATAACCACAAGGTCTTTAGAAGTCGTGATAAAAACGCCCACTGTTTTAGGTAGAAGGCTCAGCCAGTTGGACCAATCTAAACCCAAATCGGCCACAGCGCTTAACCCAACGTATATGCTTATTCCGATGCATAAAAGGCCTGCAAGGGTTGAGAAAGCTGAAATTTGTACTGGAAGGGGTGGAGGTGAATACTCCTTTATCCAAACGTATAGCCGTTTCGCCAACCGGTCAGCTCCAAACCCTTTCACAAATAAGTAGGCTCCTAAAACAATAACAAAAGCCATCAAATAATAATGAACCATCCCAAATATGGCTAATACGCCTAAAATTAATAGAAGAATTCCAGGTAATCCCAAAGCTATGCGGGAGTAGCGCGGATTCTCCATAATCATCTTGAGGTATCTTGTAAACAAAGCCGCTGTTTCTTCTATCGATTCGCTGTGCTTCACGATAACCCTTCTAACCGAGGAAACAGGCACCCTTGATTCTATGAGAGGCAAAACAGCTTCGTCTGAATAGCCATCAGTAACCAGAATGACTTCATTGGCTGGGAAAACCTTTAAAACATCACTTAACTCCGCAACTATTTTTCTGTCGGCGCCAACTCCGCCTAACTCTAACCCAGATATCGTGGCTATTTCGAAAACTTCTTCAGGTTTGTTTTCGCCGATTAAACGATCGTAGAGGCGGATAGCTTCGAACATGGCGTTTGCGTCTGGTTCCTCCGGATCTTTCAAAGCTAGGGCCACTGCGGCATTAAGGTTTTCCTCCTTGCCAATCAATGGTGTTTTAATCTCAGTTTTTGTTCCTATATCGCCATCTCTGTCAACGCATAGAATTAGAATTCTTCTCTGCTCTTTTTTGTCCCTTGATGTCATTCGTCTCTGTTCCAAATCAATAAATATGTGAAGCTACTTTAATTTTATGCCAAACCTTTTTCCGCTAGAATCTTAAATTCTTGCCATGACAATTTTTCGCCACGTTTCAGCTTTTCTATAGCACTTTTTGCAACATTTTCTTGGAGGCTTTCTTCCCTTTTCTTCCGTTCCTCCTCTGTTTCCACAGCCATCTCCTCTTTTAGTTTTCTCATCTCTTCGACCGTTTTCTTTAGCTCCTCTTTAACTGGCGCAATTTTTTCTTTTACCTGCAGGAAGAGTTTATGGACGTTATCAGCTTTGTCCTTAAGTTTTTTCGCCTCCTCGTGTTTTCTTATCATTTCTTCGCGGATTCTCCGGCTTTTTTCAACCTCTTTCACCATGCTTTCATGAATTCTTCTTGCCCTTGCTTCAAGGGCTTTAAGCTCTGTTGTTAACTCAAGCTTTCGTTGGTTTAATTGTTCAATTTTTTTATGAATGCTTATCTGGGCTTCCAAGCGTTTAACTTGATCAATAAGCCGTTTTTCCTCTTGAAGGCTTAGCGGTGTTGTCTGAATTTTCCATTCAATAGCTTCAACCTCCTTTTGAAGATTGCTGAAACTTTTTGAAGGTTTCTTTGCCATTAAACCTTTGATTTTAACCGTTAAGATTTTCAATTCCCCTGCTTTCTGGTTGATTTCTGTTTTTATTTGGTTCCTTTGCTGTTTTAGTTTTTTGACTTCCGCGTTTATTTCATCCCTAGCCTTTTTTAGGTCTAGAGCTTCAGTCCTTAAACGTTTAAACTCACTGTTAAGCTTGTCTCTTTCTTCAGCGAATTTTTTTGCTTCAGCGTCTAATTTTTCCTTTTGTTCTTTTAGAGCTGCAAGTCTTTGGCTTAATTCTTCAATTTTTTTTAGTTTCTCATTCCTTGACAATTGAGCCCTCCTTTCTTCTTGCCCATTCAAGGATTTGATGGATTAATTTCACTCCGTCTCTTGTTGTGAATAGGGGTAAGTTCCAGTCTTCCTTAACCTTCCACCGAGTGACTTCTAGCCCTTTAACTTTCTTTGTAATGGGTTCCTTGTATAGGAGGATTCCTCTTTTTTGCCATAGAGGTGTCTCATCCAAATTTATTCCATGTCTAAATAGGGTTCTATGAATTTCTTCTGTTTTCATTCCTTTCAATATCCTAGCTGTTTCTGATGGTTTGTAACCCATTTTTCTTAGACACCAATAGGCATACGCGTTATTGTGATTTCTCCAAGCGTTATTTTGCCTCCAAGCCATATATTTTACTACAGTGTCTTCGTCTGGTACTAGAACAATCCTTGAATCAAAGGCTACGATCTCTGTCTTGCCAAACAGACTCTGTAAGTATAATGGCAAAGGCTGATGAAACTAAACTTGACGTAATTGAGTCTATTTTCTCGATTCGACCGTTAAAGGGTGCACTACTCATGAATAGAATATTCAGTTCATCACTGACCGCGTAAACTAAAGCTGGATTAAACCCTACTTTAAAAAGTAACTTCTCCGAAGAGACTAGGCATCTGACAAACTTTTTATCAAAGGGTTTTTCAGCACCGACAGCCTCTGAAAGCCTTCTAGATTTCCAACCATCAAGCCTTACGAAGAAACATGTTCCAAGCGGAACTGAGGCCTTTGAGAAGACTTCATTTTTAGCTAGGTATACGTAGTTATTCAAGGATAATCCTTGCGTCAACCGTTTTTGCGCCTTTCTCATAAACCATTACGGGGTTTAAGTCCAGTTCTTTAATTTCCAGATGCTCCGTTACAAGCCTTGAAGTGTTTAGCAAAATTTTAACTATCGCTTCAGTGTCTGCTGGTGGCAGGTTTCTATAACCCTTAAGGAGTGGATAGGCCTTTATTTCGGTCAGCATCTCGCGGGCTTCTTCTTCGGTTATTGGTACCACTCTGAAGGTAACATCTTTCAGGATTTCAACAAAAACACCTCCAAGCCCAAACATTAAGGTTGGGCCAAACTGGAGATCTTTTATGGCGCCGACGATGACTTCCGTTGATGGTGGAGCCATTTCTTGGACTATTACGCCAATTATTTTTGCATCTCTTTTATGTTTTTTAACGTTTTCCATTATCCGTTTGTAGGCAGTTTTAACTTCTTTGGCGTTTTTTAAGTTTAACATTACTCCGCCGACGTCTGACTTGTGAATTATATCGGGTGAAACTATTTTCAAAACAACCGGGAAGCCTATTTCCTCTGCGGCTTTAACGGCTTCGGCTTCGCTTTCGGCTAGTTTAAAAGCTGTTACAGGTATGTCATATTCCATGCATATTGTTTTCGCCTCTGTTTCATAGAGGTGCTTTCTTCCTTCTTTAACAGCATTCGCGATTATTTGTGGAGTTTGCCTCATTCAACCGCCTCATAAAATGTTTAGTAGTTTTATGCTGTGATTATTTAAGGAATTTCCCCTTTAGAAGCAAAGTCTAACTTGATTGTTGTAATGCTTTGATTCTTTTAACTACGTGGGGGTGGGTTGAGAAGATTTCGTTTATTTTGTCAATCCATGTTAACTTTTGAGATAATATTTCCTCTACCAATTTCTGGTCGCTGGTAGACGCCAAAGTTGAAAGCGTCATAGACTCTGCTTCCGCTCTGTCCGGATCTGCTATAAACAGGGCTTTAAAGGCGTTGAGATGTTGTGTTTCTTTTCTAGTTCTTCTCAAGTTCTTGGTTGTACGTACTATTTTTGCTAGTCCTAGGGAAAGTTTCTGTGCGCCGTCTTCAACTATGGTGGCACTGTGTCTGTCAGCGTAATATTCACGGACACGACTTAGGAAGGAGACGCAAACATATGTTAAGAAAAGCGAGAAGGCGACAAGAACCATGCCTAGTAACGTCATTCCACCACTCTCTTCTCTTCGGTTTCTGCTATACATGGAGGAAACCATTATCATGTAGCCTACATAATAGAATAAGGCAGGTAGAAGTGAAACAATCATCATAACTTGGACGTCTCGATGCTTTAAGTGGCCAAGTTCGTGGCCTATAACTGCCTCAACTTCGCCTTCATTTAAAGTCTCCAGCAAGCCTTCAGTGACCGCCACGCGATTTCCGGCTATAGGTGAGCCATATGCGAAAGCGTTTGGTATCGGGATACGAGCTAACATAAGCTTCGGTTTTTTAATGCCACTTTTTTTGCTTAAGTTTTCCACTATTGCGTGAAGCTTTGGATTTTTGTTTTCAGGTATTTCTTTTACTCGGTATAAGGTGTCAATGGCGTATGGTGCTATAAGCCACTGGAGAATGTTGAAGGCCACGACAAATATCCCAATATAGATTAAGCCAACTTGAAGGAGACTCAAAATAATAGCCAGTACAAGCGTCGACAAAGTGAAGATTATGGCCAAAGCGGCCACCATTGATAGGCGTAACTTCCAAAGGCTTAGCATTTTTATCCTCATGTTCCAAGCAATAAAAACGCGCTTATATATGTTGCGCGAGCCTCATGCGAAAACGTGATAAGGTAACTTTATTATTGTACGCCTTCCTAATTTTTTCCATGCAAACGTTGGTTGATGACATAGGAAGTTTCCCCTTGCCTCAGTTTGTTGAGCGGAAAAACTTTGAGAAAGCTTATGCCATGGCAAGAGATCGAGTGATTGAGGGTGGAGCCTTAACAGATGATGAATTCTTGTTTAGGAACTTCTATACCGTGGTTAAGGCTTCTTTCAAGATGAAATGCGAAGCAGGCTTAGACGTTGTTAATTATCCACAGCATTATGATATACACCGGCAGTTTATTGAGTCAATTCATAGAGCCATGGAAAAAGGCACGTATATTGTTGAAAAGGAAGAAGCAGTCATCCCGGAACTTTATGTCATTAACAGCGAAGCAAAGAAATTGTGCGAGGAGCTGGGTATAGAAAGAATCGCCCTTCGTGTCTGTGTAACGGGTCCATTTGAGCTTTACATTAAAGAGGTTGGAACTGCTGCTTATACGGATGTCTTATTGATGTTTGCTGAGACTGTGCGAAGGTTTGCTGTTAATTCGCTTTTAAACTCTAAACATGTTAAAACTGAAGTGGTTTCTTTGGATGAGCCCAGTTTCGGGTTTCAGGACGTGGCGGCTGCGAAAGATGTGGTTTTGGAAGTTTTTGAGAAAGCCTTCAGCTTCAGCGGAGCAACAAAACAAATCCACCTCCACTCCACGGCGAGGATTGCTGAACTTCTTGGGGTTAAAAACTTGGACGTGGTTTCGGTGGAATGCGCTGCCTCTCCTAAAAATTTGGAAGCCGTATCAAAAAGCATGTTGGAAAAAGCGGATAAACAAATTCGGGTAGGTGTGTCTAGAACAGATATAGACGCTATCTTGGCTGAGCTTTACGAGATGGGAGTTAAAGAACCGCAAATATGGCAAATTGTGGAAGACGAAGAAACCATAAAAAGACGATTTAAAAGTGCGAAGGAGAAGTTTGGAGAAAGATTAACCTTCACTGGACCGGATTGCGGATTAGGCGGGTGGCCAACTCAAGAAGCAGCTCAATTGGTTTTGAAGAGAACCGTTAATGCTGTGAAAGCTGTTCAGTCATTCTTTCGCGAAAATTAGGTTGGCAAAACTTAAATATCAGAGTTTTTAAAGGCGGAGATTTCCGATGGGGGGCGATCATGCGACTGAAAAGTTTGATTATAATTGCCTTACTTTCAGCTTTCGCCTTTACGCTACTGTTTTGTGGAAGAGTTGGAGCGCAACAGGCTACCGCAAACCAAAACCGTACAGAGGTTCACGTGGGTATCTGGCTTATAAATGTAGAAAAAATTGACTTAACCGCCAGCAGTTACCGCCTAGACTTTTATCTATGGTTCAAATTTAATTCCTCAGAAATTAGTTCAGCTGAAGTGAAAGAGTTTGAAATCGTTAACGGTGCTCCAACAAAAACGCCGGAAACGGTTGCTGAAGAGGAAAACCGTGTTGAATATCGCATAAGAGGAGAGTTCATGAAAACCTTTGACTTCACTCGATATCCATTTGAAACTCACATGCTTACCATTGAACTTGAGCATAAGAGTCGTAATGCTTCACTTCTGATTTTTAGGCCAGACTCGGAGTCAGCCGTGGACGAGACGGTTAATGTTGCTGGTTGGGAGATAGGCGGCTTTGAACAGATGGTTGTGGAGCACTCTTATGGCGATGAAACCTATTCGAGGTTTGTCTTTATCTTATACCTAAAGCGGCCAGTGTTCTCAGCTTTTGTTAAAAGCGTGCTGCCAATATCGGTTATAACAACCATATCGCTTTTAACGTTCTTCATTTCTCCACAGAACTTCGGGCAGCGGATAGGCTTGGCGGTTTCAACTTTGATGTCTGCTTCAGCGTTTCACCTTTCACTACTTAGTGGTATACCACCCATAGGCTACTTGACATTGGCGGATAGAATGATGATTTCTGTTTACGCCATCTTTCTCTACAACCTCTCTGTGTCAGTCTATATCATGAAGCTTGTGGACGCCAAAAAAGCTGAAGAAGCCCAAAGATTCAACAGCAAAGCCTTAAAGATACTAGTGATACTGATCGTCATACTTATAATAATTCAGCTGGTTGTATAAAAGCCCGTAAAATAAATAATGTGATGGTTTTATTTTCACTTCCCTCCTATTCGATTTTACATAGGCCAATAACAATTTCCCCTCTAATTTTTGACTAAGGTTGAAGCCCTACGCAAAGTGTTTCAACTTTGCGAGTGCAATTGCAGAAACCTTTTATATAAAGCCGGGAAGGGTGTTACTTTGCTGGAGCATGACGATTAATGTACCAAGTATGCATTAACTGTAATGACCAATACGATATAGAAAAAGTAATTTACAATTGTGCGAAATGCGGCGACATTCTCGAAATAAGATATGATTACTCCTTTCTCAAAGAGAAGCTTGAAAAAAGTAATTGGCAAAGCTTACCCTTGTCGGTTTGGCGTTACCGCGATTTTATGCCAATCCGCTATTTCTCAAATGTTATCTCACTCAACGAAGGGGGCACTTCCCTTTATTCATGCCACCGTCTAGGAAAAATCTTGGGACTAGAAACTCTATACGTTAAGAACGAGGGAGAAAATCCCACCGGATCTTTCAAGGATAGAGGGATGACTGTCGGCGTAACTAAGGCCGTGGAGCTTGGGGTTAAAATGGTTGCTTGCGCATCAACAGGCAACACGTCTGCGTCATTGGCTGCTTACGCCGCAAAGGCAGGGTTATCTTGCATAATACTGATACCCTCCGGCGCCATCGCTTTTGGGAAATTAGCTCAAGCAATAGCGTACGGAGCGAAAGTTGTACAAATTCGAGGCAACTTTGACAAAGCCTTGGAGATGGTTTTGAAGCTCTCAGAAGAACATAGGGAGATATACTTGCTAAACTCCATTAACCCCTTCAGAATAGAGGGACAGAAGACAATTGCTTATGAAATTTGCGACCAACTGAACCGAGAGGCCCCGGATGCTGTTGTACTGCCAGTTGGCAACGCTGGAAACATAAGCGCTATATGGAAGGGGTTCACCGAATTTTACGAACTTGGATTGATAAATAAGCTTCCGCGAATGATAGGTATTCAAGCTGAGGGCGCCGCTCCGATAGCGAAAGCCGTTAAAACGGGAGTAGATAAAATTGTTCCAGTCGAGAAACCAGAAACAGTAGCTACCGCTATAAGAATAGGGGCGCCCGTAAGCTGGAAAAAGGCTTTACGCGCCATAAGAGAATCAAAAGGAACCGCTGAAACAGTTAGCGATCACGAGATTCTAGAAGCCCAAAAAATGCTTGCCAGATCCGAAGGCATATTCGTAGAGCCAGCAAGCGCGGCGTCAATAGCTGGACTAAAAAAGCTTGTTGAGGGGGGAGAAATAGATAAGGATGAAGTCGTTGTCTGCGTTACGACGGGACATGGCCTTAAGGATCCAGAGGTTGTTGTAAAGACTTTTGAGAAACCATACGAGGTTGATGCTGAATTAAGCGCAATCGAAAAGCTATTGGGATTAACTGTACAATTAACATAAGTTGCCGTTGGAGGCTTTAGATGTGCGCATAATTCTTGTCGGGTTCGGTGTTGTCGGGCAAAGTCTTGCCAAACTCTTCATTAAACGCGAGTTGGAACTATCTAATGTCTATGGATTTCGGCCAAGAGTTGTCGCTATTGCCGATAAAGGCGGTGTTGCCGTAAACCTGAAGGGTTTAGACTTGCAAAGGATGTTATCAGTAAAAGCGGAGAAGGGCACTGTAGCTGCTGATGAAGCGTACGGAAAATTGGGGATACCCATCTTAGACCTAATTGAGTCCTTGGACGCTGAGGCTCTCGTCGAGGTTTCACCAACCAACATCAAGGATGGAGAGCCAGCTCTTTCATACATAAAAAGCGCTTTTAAGGCTGGTAAAAATGTTGTAACTTCAAATAAGGGGCCGTTAGCTTTAGCCTTGCCCGCTCTTACAGAACTGGCTGAACATAATCAAGTTTATTTTAGGTTCAGCGGCTCCGTGGGCGCTGGGACTCCGATACTTGAATTCGCCAAAAGATGTTTATACGGTGACAAGATTCTATCGTTAAAGGGCATTCTTAACGGGACAACAAATTATATACTGACAGAAATGACTGAGCGGCGCATTCCCTTTGAAGAGGCTCTTCAGAAGGCTAGACAGCTTGGCTATGCTGAGGCTGACCCATCCATGGATGTTGACGGAATAGACGCTGCATGTAAGCTTGTGATTTTAGCTAACTGGGTTATGAACAAAAAAGTTACGTTAAAAGACGTAAACATTAAAGGCATTCGAGGCATTTCCATGAAACATATTGAAGACGCTGCAAAGGACAATTGCACAATTAAGTTAATAGGCTCAGTTAACGGAAAGTTAGAGGTTAAACCGGAGAAAATCCCTAAAACCAGCCCCTTATCCGTCAGCGGAACTCTTAACGCGGTGACTTTCTATTCAGAATTTGCAGGCGAACAGACCATCATTGGGCGAGGCGCTGGTGGAGTTGAAACCGCCAGTGCTATATTGCGGGACCTTCTAGATATAAAGCAAGAGCTTGCTGCAAAATTGCTTGCATAATTAGGTGACTTTGATGAGAATAGTAATGAAGTTTGGAGGAACCTCCGTAGCCACTGGATTAAACATCCACAGAATAGCAAAGCTGATAGCCTCGAACATAAACATGGGACGTCAAGTTGTCGCTGTCGTCTCCGCTCTTGACGGCATAACCGAAAAACTTATTGAAGCTGCTGAACAAGCTGAGAAACGTGACAAAGGCTTTATCCACCAGTTCAAACAGAATCTTTTAGATAGGCATCTAAAGGTTGCCGAGGAAGCCATATCCAATGCTTTCATACTAAAGGAAGTTCAAGTGACGATTGCAGCTACGCTAGAAGAGCTTGAAAAAGTTTTGACTGGAATAGTGTATGTGGGCGAGCTTACGCCAAGATCTAGAGATTACATTCTATCTTTTGGCGAAAGGCTCTCTGCCCCAATAGTATATGGCGCCCTAAAGGATATTGGACTGAACGCATGTTTCCTAACAGGGGCAGAAGCCGGCATAGTCACCGATGACAATTTTGGTGAGGCTAATCCGCTGATGAAGGTTACTCAGCTTCAAGTTAAGGAGCGCTTGGAACCAATTCTACAAAGGGGCATGGTTCCCGTAGTAACCGGTTTCATAGCCGCCACTCAGGATGGTGTTACAACCACTTTGGGCCGCGGAGGCTCAGACTACACCGCCACCATAATAGGCGCTGCCTTAGAAGCTGAAGAGATTTGGATATGGACAGACGTAGACGGACTAATGACTTCCGACCCGAAAATAGTGCCAAACGCGAAAACCTTGCCTGAAATTTCCTTTAAAGAGGCTTTAGAGATGGCTGTTTTCGGGGCCAAGGCTATGCATCCAAGGGCTTTAGAGCCCATCATGGACAGAGATACAATAGTCAGAATAAAGAACATCTTTAACCCCGGGGGTCCTGAAACAATCCTCATTAGAGAAGTAAAGTCTAAACCCGGAACCACTGTTAAGGCAGTAACGTTACTTAAAGATGTTGCATTAATAAACATCAGTGGTGCTGGCATGGTGGGAGCCCCTGGAACGGCAGCCAAAGTCTTTGAAGTTCTCGGTAAAAACAGGATCAACATTCTTATGATTTCACAAGGTGCCTCTGAGGCTAATATATCCCTCATTGTTCGCAGAAATGCTTTAGAAAAGGCTGTTAATGCCTTAGAATTAGCCCTTCTCGGAGGGGGACCTATCAGGGAAATAAACGCTGAAGATGATGTATGCGTGATATCGGTTGTCGGCGCGGGAATGCGGAACACCCCAGGTATAGCTTCTAGAATATTCACGGCGGTCGCGCGTAGAGGCATTAACGTGAGAATGATTGCTCAAGGATCCTCCGAGCTAAATATATCGTTTGTCGTTAAAGAAACAGACGGCCCGGCTGCCGTGCAAGCAATCCACGAAGAATTTAAACTGGGAGAAAATTAAGCTTACCTTATCTTTATTAATTCGGGAATCCGTCCACCCATGCTTATGTAGTTTCTGTAAATCACTATGGCTCCTTTAACTCCGTCTATGCCTAAAGCTTTCTTCACTCCATTCTCAGCCACCTGTCGGTAGTCATCTCCCTTTATTACGTTGCATATAGCCGTTGCAACAGCGTCAGCGAGTCCAGCGTTTATTGCGAATATTGTTACTGCCTCAGCTTGTCCAAAGCTTAATGCGTGACTGAAAAGCCCGGAGCTGGTGGCAACCCCTATTGGAAACTCGGTCAATCTAAAGCCAAAACTCTTCGAGAGGACATGATCCCCCGCAAGTAGAGCAGTGTCGATGGGGGTATTTGAAATCGCTGAGATTTCTCCTCCGTTTTCAACAACCGCTACATTGCATCCCGTTTTAATCATTTCTTCCACCGCTAGATCCGCTAATACTCCCGCAACCGCAGCCATAGGTCCAACGTTCGCCTTCTCCGCAACCTCCGCCATCCGCTTAACCACCTCTGGTCCATCTTCAACGTGAACAGGCTTCAGCGAATAAAGAAAAATAGGGTTGTTTCTCACGTAGGACTCAACAATTCTCCTGTTTTTTATGATTGATGCGATTGCAGCATTCACCGCCATTATTTGATCCGATATAATAGTACACACTGTTTCCTTTAGCTGAAATCTTCTTTTAATTAGATCCCCTTTCTTCATCGCTCAACACTGACAAGTTCAGCTCCTTCGTCAGTTTTATAACTCTGGCTGGACAAGCGTCAACGCATAATCCACAAGGACTGCCTATGCATTTTTCCTTGTCAAAGGATATGGAATAGTCCTCTCCGATGCTTATTGCTCCAACGGGGCATAATGAATAGCATGCTCCACAGTTTAGGCATCTATCCTTGTCAACCTCTATCAGCTTTGGGAATGATACAAAAACTCCTCTTTCTTTAAAGGCATTTACTGCTTTTTCCACATGCTCCTTCGGGACTTCTATTAAGACGTTTCCTCCATGAAAATCTACGTGAGCCGCTATTATGTTAAGGGTTATCCGATGCTGAAGTAACACTTGAGCAATTATAGGCTGGTTCACTATTTTTTCTGGAAATCTCAAGAGAACTCTAACCATTTAGCTACCTCCCTAAAATTTTTGTTACATCCTCTGATGTTACGATTCCCAGCACTTTTCTTTGATGATCTATTACGGGTAAGGCAGATATTTGATATTGAACCATTCTTCTAGCTGCAGCCTCTATTGGTTCTTCCAAACGTGCCGTTATCACCTTCCTAGTTATTATATCTGAGAGTTTGCTTTTGCCATCAGCCACAGCCTTCGTCACGTCCCATGAAGTAACTATGCCTGTTAACTCTCCCTTATCGTTCACGACTACAACATGATTTACAGAGTATTCTATTATTTTTTTGGCAACTTCTTTGATTTCTTCGTCTTCCCGGCAGGTGACAGCCTTCTGCACTATATCTCTAACTAGGAAGGCTTTCTCCCTCTGCTTCATAGGCTTAAACTCTGTATCACCCGGTAATCTTTCAACAGGAGCCGTAAGATAGAAGAGGCCTTCTTCAATCCATTTCTTCAACGTTTCTGCGATTTCCACTGCAGTTTTAAGACTTGACAGTGGGCTTACTTTAACTTTTTTACCGTTTATCGTTATTGTTCCCGATCTCAACTCTTTATAGCTGACGACGCCGAGTTTAGGCCTATCCCTAACCGGCACTCCATAGTCAACTATAGGCACCTTAATATCCTCGTCTCTCACGGCTGTCTTTTTAGCCAGGCCTATGTTAAGTATCGGTATGGGTATCCCGATTCCAACGTACAGCGTTGTTCCATATTTTGTAAAGGCAGCGCCTCTGATGAATTTAGGATTCATTTTTTTACAGTCTCCCCTGACCATGATGGTGCCCAGCTGGTTTTTTGGGTCATGCTGGGTTCCCTCGCCTATTACATAGCCCTGGGTGCCTCCTAGAAATATTCGAGTGCCTATTCCAATGGTTTCATAATCCGGATCATTCATCAGAGGATTTAATTCGCCAGCACCTGAGAAAGTTGCATTGCCGAATCTTGGCAAGAGTTTACCCATGTAAGTGTAGATTGTTTCGTCCCGACTGTTGGTTGCGCAAACGTATCGTTGATAGCAGTTTCTAAAATTAATGAGGTAAAACTGGTTTAAGTCATCCTTAGTTATCGTTGTCCTAAGCTGGGTTCGTGGATAACAGTCTGTGCCGTAAGCCGTTGCTCTAAGCTCAACCTCCTTACCGCTGATTAGATCTTCGATGACATGCCCTCCTCCATATTCAAAAGGTCGAGTTTCAGACATCAACGTGGCTCCTATGTAAAGGTCGACAGCAGCCCCTGGATGGCAAACCGGTACATCATTTATCCACGCATTTTGGATTTTTATCGGCGGGTCTGAATGGCCCAAGTTTATCACTGCCCCTGAAGAACACATGGCACCGAAGGTTCCTGTCGTAACAACGTCAACCTCTTTAAAGGCGACTTCCACGCCGCTACTTTCAACAAGCTTTTTCATTTCTAGGGCTGTCAAAACCTGCACATCGCCCTTTTTAATTTTCTCGTTAATTTCTTCGACTGTCCGTTTCTTTTCCAGCAAAGATCCCTCCGATTTTGTTGATTTGCTATTAAGACGTTATTCCATACTTAATAAGTTATTTGAAAATTTTATTCCAAAAAGAATTCAAACTGAAAGAGAATTTCAAGTTAACACACCACTCAGCCTCAAAACCTCATCAAAAGCAGACACAACACCCATAATAAATTCCCCATGCCAAGTATGGGCGCTTTTTAACTTTGCGTGTGGGGCCGAGGCCGGGCTTTATACCCCTAGTTCTAGTGCCCTTCTTTTCATCTTTAGTTTCATTTTTCATCTAGGGCACCATGCATATTTTTGGTTATATAATAAAAAGTTAAAGTTTTCTCATGATCTTCTGTGGGTTTTATGGGCTTAGTGATTGCAACATGCTGGAACAGCTACGCCTACATAAATAAGAACAGAAAAGCTGGGACAAACATATCGCTAATAAGAGAATCGCATCCAACGCTCACCACGAACATTCCAATTTTAAACACGACAAAGATAATTGATCTATTTCGAGCCTTTCATATCAATAGTCGAAGCGGTATTGTAAGTTTTTCTTTTATTTCACCTAAGTACATTGTTCTAACATGTTTGAAAACAAGTACCGGTTCAGGAATTTTTAATACGTGATACTCTTGAATCCTATATATTCTCTTTTTAACTAACCATAAAATTTTCTCTAAATCTTTCTCTTCAATTTTACCATCTTCAGGCCACATTAGTTTGATAAATAAAGATGAAAGATTTGCGTAGATTCTAATATCTGTTGACGGTTTCAAAAATGCCACGGTATTGCCTATTATTAAGTACGGATGAAGACATCTATATTGGAACCCTTCAACCAGACAGCTGTCTACGTATCGAGAAGTCTTACTAGAAACATAATAAACTCTGTTTGTTTTAATCCCGTTCCTATTTAAATTCTCAACCAAACTCTTTAAAGAGTCTTTATTCCATTCCATAGTTAGTAGAATATCAATCGTTAACCTTTCCCAATCAATTTAGAAATTTTCTCAGAAAGCAAACCAATATCCTTTGCAGGTATCTCGAGAGTGCCTTCATGGATGCTAAACTCAACATCTTGATAAATCTGCACTTCCTCTTCGATTTCAAGACCTTCTTTTGCATATGTGAAAAGAGCGCCAAAAAGTCTACGCGTAGTACTTTCAATACTCGATAAGCATAGGAAACCATCGCTATCAATTATATTCTCAGGTGGACGAAGTTGGATGGGCTTTAGTCCTAATTTAGTCATCACTTCAAGAATGAAGTTCGCTTGAATGCCTGGAAGTTTAATTTTCTCGTATATTGTCCTGTCCATTACATATTGGGTTGCAATACGGTTGCTATCAAAGAATATTTTTAGATTTTTGTACCATGCTTCAAGCATCTTTTCATTTTCTACAAAGATAAATATGGTATTTTCTTTATCGTAGATTTTTTCTCCAAGTTCTCTTGCTGTAATTAACGACTTAGGCCCTTCAACTTTACCAAACCTTCGAAGGAATTGCTTTAATAATTCTATAGGTCCTCTATCCCTAAGATACGTTTGCGTAAAAATTTGAAAATTCTTTCCTTTTGGAACTTTTTCAATAACGTAATTATAGCCGCTTCTTCGCAATTCTTCTAAAACTGATTTTAAATCTCTTTTTTCAGGTGGGTTGATGGACGAAAAACTTACGTCCCAGTCAGATATATCTATAACATGTTTTGAATCTAAATATTGTCTATTAAAATGGAGGATCCCCTCTTCTACAATAACATCCAATTCGTTCCCTAAAACATCACAAAAATTGATGACATCATTCATCGCTTTGATATTATCTCTTTTGGTCCAGATTGATGTGTTTTCACCATAGGGAAAGAATGATACTAAATAATATTTTTCCTCAGGAATCTCTCTAACGCTGAACGCAATGATAGTGTCGTTGAAAATAACGTTTTGCGTTTTTTCTATAAACTTGATGCTCTCTTGGACATTCTCTGATAATTTTATTTCCTTCAAGCTTTCCCATACTCCTTTTCTGACACTCGCTCTCGTCGGAAAAATAGGCAATTCAACTTTTGACACGTATAGACTAGTTTTATAACTACTCATCTCTCTCGCCTTTTCTAATTCTATTCAGAGTATCTTCTTTAAACTTTAGAGCCTTATAAAATAAAACTATCAGTAGTACGATAGAGAAAACTAGGAAAAGGGGTATTCGAGGAAGATCGAAGCTTATAATTCCTATGCCGATTGATGCAGGCGTGTAAACTTCAATAAAAACATGAAGAAGAAGTAGAGTGATTATGCATAATGTCATGAACCAAAGTGGTAATTCGAAGTGCAAAATTTTAACTTTAGATGCATAATCTAGGCTTTTTTCAACTTCATGCTCGATGAAGGGCTCTTTAATTGTCTCTCGAATGTAATTTAACTTTTCTTCATGAGGCAATCGTAACGATTTATAATAACCGCAAAGGAATAGCACAATTGAAGTGGCGAATAGTTTCTGGAGTATTGGATCATCAAGTTGGTGATACTCTTTAATTTTTTCATATACCTCGGCCAATTTTCTAAGGGTATAATAGTGAGCAAACAAAAGCTCAGATTTTAAGTCCGGGAAACGTAAAGCTAAAAGAAAAGAAATTAACAATGTGCTTTCTACAAGAGAGGGCTCTTTTATGTAAAGAAAGGAATTAATAATCTTTTTAATTTCTGTCCGATTAGCTTCCTTTTCTTCTAGTAACCTCAAAGAAGAGAGAACTGTTCCGATTTCAACTTCAGAGCCTAAGTATTTCATGCAAAGTTCGATGGTTTCAGCAGATAAAATCGGGACCTTAAGTATTTCTAACGAAACCAAATGCAAGTAAGTACAATCAACTACAAGGTTTTTAAGCGCTGAAAATGCAGAAGTGCTTTTTGTATTTTCAAATTGTTCAACATACTCTTTGATTTTGTCATTTAATCCCCTAGAAATTTTTCTTAGTCTTAATCTCGATCTTTTATGAAGATATAGCAACGCCAACAAATAAGGTTCGTTTTTTACGTCGACCTCTAAATCGACTTGCTGACTTCGCATAGAAAGACATAAAGCAGCAAAAATTTTAGTCCGGTTTCTATATGAACCTTTTAGAACATCCTCAGCTTTTTTGAAAGATAGGGTTAATAACTCGTGCGGATATCCGAGTTCTTCCTTAAATTCTTTAACATTACCTATCTTTTCGTCGTTCTCGTATGATTTTGTTTCATTCATTATTGTGCCTTCTTTGAGCTCCTTAAGGCGCTTCATTATCACATTTTAAAATTTACAGGTTATTACACTTTACACTAGAGATAGCTATGAAGGCTATTTTAAATATTTTAACCAGTTTTGCCTCATTTATAATTTGATCCTGAAGATAGTTGTCGATACCGTATAGCCAAAGTTTCTGATAGATCGGCAAAAAGGACGTATTGTTTTCAGCCTGTTTTACACATACCTGTTTTGATGAGCGGTGGTTGTGTAGGTGATCCAATTTACACCTATAAAAAGCGCCATTTAATTGCTGGGCTAAGCACATCACCTATTCGTAATGTTCATGGTCGAGGATTAAGACTGTCCCAGCAGTTTTTACGTTGGTCAAGGGGGGCTTTGAAGGATTTTCTGGACGCTGTTAATAGAGACAGACTCTTGCCTAGGGTGAAAGGAGACGTATAGCCACTGAGGTCTTGAATGGTTTTTGTTGTTTGGATTCAAAGTCTTGGCTATGTGCCAAAGACTATTAGAGTTTACGTGAATCTTCCACCAGTCAACCGGTAAGTAAGAAGCATCCTTTGAACTTTAGCGGAGATGGGCGAGTTTATAACCGCCATGGACAGGCCAATGTATAGGAGTATTGCGCCTCTATCCTTCAAAGCGGCCTAAGCCTATCCGACCTCCTAGCCTTAACATACCGCGACATTAAAGAGGAATTTGAAAAAGGAATAACGCCATTTCGTCTTGACTTAGCTAGGAGGAAAATAGGGTCCGTTTCGTCACATTCTTTGGTGCTTGGGCTGTCAAACTCCTTAAAGAGCATTTGTCAAGCCAAAGGCTCGAGAATGCATCGCCGATCTACAACGTGACCGCAAGACCGCCCAGAAATACGCAGGTGCGTTTGAAGGCAGAAATCCCTACAGTCCCCACTCGTTGAGGGCGGCCTTCCGCACGTTCCTAAGCGACCATAAAGTGGATCCGCTATACATAGAATATTGGATGGGCCATAAGCTGCCGGAACAGCTACGCGCCTACATAAACAAAAGCAGAGAAAGCTGGAGACAAACATACCAACAACAAGCAGAACCACACCTAACACCACCACAATAACAAAAACAACATTTAGCTGCAACTAATGGAAGATAATGCTAAAGTGATCGTTTTTACGCGCTCTAAAGTCGCTTTAAATTCAGCATTAACAAGCTGGTCGAACCTAACTCAAAAAGCAAATTTAAAAAATAATCGATAAGGCTGCGCTCAAAGCCTTAAAGTTGGGGAGGGCTCCTTGGGGGTGTTTAAATAACCTAATATCAGCTGAAGGTCTTTGCCGTGTATTATATAATTTACATTCGTTGGCATATTGTTGTCTTTGGGGTTGAATAGCATTCCGATTCCGGCGCTTTCTAACATGCAAAGGTCAGCGATGGAATCGCCTACTGCAACGGTTTTAGATAGATCCAAGTTGTATTCCTTTGCGAGACGGATTAAGTGGTAACGTTTACAAACTGATTGCTTGCAATGGCAGCCTATTTTTTCCCAGCCCATGGGCATTTCTAAAAAGCCTGTTATGACATTGTTCTTCACTTTTAGCATGTTTGCTACGTGGAAATCCATTTTTAGCCTACGAGCAACAATCTCCGTTGCTAGTGTGTAGCTGTCGCTTATTATCCCAACTTTGTAGTTTTTGTCTTTCAACTGTTTAACGGTTTTCGATGCACCCTTCATAAGGGGTATCGCTTTAACTATTTCAGTAAACTCGGAAACAGTCAAGCCTCTGAGGAGCTTTGCAATCTTTCGTGATCTCTCGTATGGAATCTTTGAGGACTTGGCGATTTTTTCGATTTCAGATGTGAATCCAAGCTTGTGGCCTATGGTGTAAATGACTCTTCCATCAAGGAGGGTTCCATCCATGTCAAAAGCTACAAGCCCTGATATGGCTTTCTAAACCTCCAGTCGCTATTTCAACTCTATTAATGTTTGGGAATTTTTCTGTACTTCGACAGCAAATTTATTCATGTCTAACTCGCAGGGAGGCCTAATCTTTGCTGGGCATGGAATTTCTTCTTCCTTAACTTTGAAGCCATGTCTTGTGCAGATGGAAACAATATTGTCTTTCAACTGTGGTGGGCAGATTTGGGAGTGATATATGGCGCCTATGGATGAAAGAAGCATTTCTTTGATGTGGCTTTCTCCCTTTTCTTCGTGCAAATGGGGATTTCGGCTCTCTATTTGAAAAACATCAACCCCTAAAGATGCAGCTTGGGAGGTAGCTTGAGAAGGGGCGGGGATTACTCCTCCAAACTGTTCCATGAGGTTAACTATCTCATATGTTTCAGCAGCAAATCCAGACGCGTAATACAGGAGTTCAGCTAACTTTATGCTCATGGCATGCTCGCCTGAGTTAGCGGTCTTTATAACATCTGTCTCGAAGCCAGTGTAACTTGACATCAATAAATTAAGGCACTCATTAGAAACCGCCGAAACCCTTCCAAATTTGGCGAAGAACAGTCCATTCTCTGTAATTTTGGGCTTGTGAACCCATGAAACTCTTACCATGGAAAATGGGCTTTCGGCTTGGCTGAAGCCAGCTGCATAAATCTCAACGTACTCGTGGACAGCGCCCGGCAAATAATTATCGGCATCTATGAAACCAACATATTCTTTACCAAGCATCTTTGCCAGAAGTACGCCTATCACCATGGCTTCAGCCTTACCGCTTCTAATAGACCCAGTTTTGTTAAGGATAGAATCAAAACCAGCGCTTCTGAAAGTTTCCGATAGTCCTGGATCCTGTTGGTGTATTATGAGGATCTCGTCGCCCACGAAGTGATTAAACCGTTTAAGTAGTTGCACTTCCATCATAAACCTGTCAACGGGAGATCTTCTGCTACCCGAAACCACGATCACATGGCAATCGTGGGGGATTCCACTTAGAACACCTTCCAAAAGTCTAAGCCTCTCGTCTTTGACGGGAACCACTATCGCCATTTTCTGATTAATCTTCTCTATATCCTCACTTGATATAGTTGCCACAGCCTCTCTAGCCTTAGTGGGAAATTTCCTCATACCAGAATCCAGCTCGTAAACTCTCTGCACATCATAAAATCGAACAGAGCCAAAATGCTCCATACGCCTAGCTAATTCCAAGATCATGAGGAATATTGTGTTCAAAATAATTTAAAAACGTTTTAGATTAATTGCTATATGCCTTTTTCTGATTATTTTTTCTGTTAACAGCGACTAGCAGAGGTGGTGCGCGTTTTTAAGCCATAACTTTTGTTTTTAATTCTCGCAATTTGTTTAGGAATCTTTCGATCTCTTCTTTATTTTTGAAGAAGCCTTCATATCCTGTATACTCTGGTGGGGCGTTTTTGTAGAATTTCCATTCTCTTTTGTTTTGAGGCAGTATGTTTTCAGCTTCAGCCTCGGGTATATTAAAGTATCTTGCAAATCTCTTCAGGTATACTTGGAATTTTAATCCATCTTGCTGGCTGCTTTGACCTGGCACTATGCTAAATATTGTGTTCATTCTTCCATTTTGTCGTCCAATAAAAGCTACTGAACTTAAGGTTGTCCCCCAATCGTCAAACAGCAACTCAAGACCCTTAACTAAGATGGAATACAGTTCACCAACACCATTTTCTTGGGCTATCTTTCTTAACTCCTCCTCTGTTAGATAGTACCTCCTTTTTGTTTTCCGTACTTCTTCAGCACTTTTCGGAATTAACATAGCTCTTGCTACGAACTCCTGTTCGCCTTTCTTAAAGTAATTGAATGTCACGGCGTTGATTCGAATTCCATATTCAGAAAGATAGCGGATTACCCTTTCCCCTTGATCGTCTAAATCCGAAGCCACTATAAGCATTTCATGGGACTCATTTAAAACATCTGGAAGCTGTTCCTCAAATTTCCTTTCAAAAGCCTCTTCAAAAGTAATTCCCTCCTTATCTTTAAGATAATTATTTGCAATGTCAACAATTTCATCATAGGATAAGTCGTCAACCCATGACGCGTATTCCAGAATTTGGGCGATCACTTCCCGCGGAGCCTTATCCCTCTTTAACTCTACTATGACCAAATCGCCGTTTCGTTTGATACATAAAAGATCAATGTATTTCTCAAAAGCCGTCTTTACTTGCCGGCCGATAACAAGCAAATCATCAGATATTATTGAAATGTCATTCTCAAGCCATTCCTCCAAACGCTCCTCAAAACTGAGCCTATCCCTCGGAATCTCCACCAATCCCCTATCCTTCACTTCCCATAACCGAATTTCCTGAGGCATAATTACAACTAAAATACCTACTACAGATAAAAATTTTCATCAACTAATCTTTTCTGTTAACGATGACTAACAGTATTTCCTTTTATTACAGGGAAGCGAGGTTTGCTTGTTTATAAAATGGTGGTTCATTTACGGTTTTTACTGAAGGTTATGGCTATAAATGAAAGAGCTATGAAAATCGGTAGGTATAGTGCCATGGGGAATTCTGGGATTACTGATGTTCCGACGATTTTTATTGTCTTTTCGCTGTGGTTGTAGGTGAATTTGATGAATGTGTGGGTGCTGTTGCTTGTTATTGTGGGCGTTATTGGAGTGTCGTTGACAAATACCGTGTATGGTCCTCCTAGAAGCCTGTTTGGAATCGACACATTGCAGAAGCCTGTTGTTCCATCAATGCCGGCAACCTTGAAGCTTATTTGCATATGTTCGAGGCTAAAGTTGAAGTCTGAAACAGTGGAATTTGTTGTAACGGCAACAGGATAGGTTTCTCCATCTACAATCACGTCGAAAACGACTGTTGCTTCACCGTAACCTTCAAGTCTTCTCATGCTTATGCTTGATTCAAAAGCCTGCGCTGCCCCAACGCTTTCAAACCATGTTACGGTTTCATAGCCCTCCTTTGATATTTTGATTACATATTCTCCGGGCAGCAGTCCATCGATCATAAAGTATCCGGTGCCGTTGCTGTAGCTGTAAACGTAGATTGGACCTTCTGCTTCTATAGTGGCGTTCGCTATTGAAAATCCTGTTGCAAAGTCTGTTAAGTATCCAAACACTGAAGCCCTAGTGGACATATTAAGGAACGGCATGTAAACTACCCTTTCCAAGCTGAAGTCATCGTAGAAATCCCATATCTTCTGGCTTATTTCGTTAGCACTTAGAGTCCCCCAATAATTATAAGTTGCATTGTACTTTCGATCCCCGGTATTCAATATTTCAAGGTCATAGTACGCATTAGAGTGAATGTCGTTAAAGAAGATTGTTGGGATGTGTTCAGGGACATCCGATGCAGCCCCTCTATAAACTACGATGCCATAAGCATTTCGTGTAATGTAGTTTTGCGTTATCAAAGGTGTTGTATCTCCACCAAAAGTTGTTCCAGGTATTGACATGAATATTCCTGCTCCGCTGTTGTAAGCTATGTGATTTCTGGTTATGGGCATAGGTGGAAAATTATACCAGCAAATTCGTAAGCCATCTCCACCGTTAGATCTTATGGTGTTTCCAGCTATTTCAAGCACACCACTTATCCCATAAACCCAAAATACAATTCCATTACCATCGTTTGAAACAATAGTATTATTCACTATGCGAATTTCATTGAATGATAATCCCCCGCCAGATCCTATTTTTATTGCGTCACCGTAATTCTCTACTATCTTATTGTTAACTATGTAAAACGAGACGGTAGCGACAGGTATATTGATCACCTCCATGGATATGGCTTTGCCATTTTTCGTAAAGACGGAGTTTTCAATTGATATGTTTACGTTTACAAGCCGGCATGGCGTGGATGGAGCATAGAATCCATATTGAGCCTTGGTGATTATACAGTTTTTAATAGTTATGCTAGCGTTTTCTGCGACATCTCGAAGTTGAATTCCAGTACCGTTAAAGATTATTGGTTCAGACGGCGTTCCGGTTGCGTTAAGTTTGGCGTTTGAATTAACCCATATTCTATAACCGTTTGCCTTTATCTCAACCCCTGGCTCTATGGTTAATGATGCAAACTCGTCAATAATTAGGTGTCCTGTTAGATTATAGGGGCTGCCGTATTTTGTCCATGTGGTGTTTTCGCTTATTACTCCGCTTACCGGTGTAACCTTCAATATGTGAATTAATTTTTGGGTTGCAAATTCAGTTTCATTCCATATACTGATATAGTGTATGCCCGCGCTTGCATCTAGCGGAATAGTTATTGACGTTTTGAATATCCCACTAGAATCTGTTGAAACGTCAGCAGCAAGGATTGTTGTGTTATCCCATTTTACTGTTACAGAACCATTGGGGTCATAGTATTCTCCCCTCGCCCATATTGTTACTCCCGGTCTTCCGAAGTCAATCGTTGTCTGGAAAAGTTCCGACGCTGAAAATGCAAGAGTTGGTCTGAGGATTTCGTAAACATGCTGCGTTATGAAGTTTTCTGACCTCCAAACGCTTACATAGTGAATGCCCCATGTTGAACGTGGAATTGTAACGTTCACCGCAAAGACTCTATTTTCATCTACTTGAACGTTCTCGGCAAGAATCGTTGTATTATCCCATTTTAAAGTAAGCAGTGAATTCGGCGTAAACCACGTTCCCCTCACCAGAACGTAAGGCTCTGGGCTTCTTTGTCCATAGGCTCTTGCTTCTGCGAATGTTGGCACACCGTTAATAAACTTCCACGTGTTTATCGTCAAAGTTGGCTTAGGCCCTTGTAAGGCTTCGAATACATTCGCGATTCCATAGCCGTAGTCATTGTTTATGCCACCTCCTTTTTGAACAGTTCGGGTCAGTAAAGCCGCCTTAACTTTTTCCGGAGGCCAGTCTGGGTGAGCTTGTCTTAGTAGGGCTGCAGCTCCGGCTATCATGGGTGCTGCTGCTGATGTTCCACTCACGGATCGGTAAATTTGCCATTGCATCTCCGGATATTTTAGGTATGGTAGCGAACCCGCTGTTACGGCTACACCCACGGCACATATGTCTGGCTTAAACCTATCGTCTAGTGTTGGCCCTCTGCTAGAGAAGCTCGCTATATCTGAGGATCTGTCAACTGCTCCAACAGCTATGACTTTTTCCGCTGCAGCTGGAGAGCCAACCGTGTATGGTCTTGGTCCGAAGTTGCCAGCCGCAACCACAACTACTATTCCTTCATCAACAAGATAGTTGCAGGCCAAGCTTAGGGCGTCCTTGCCGTCTGATGGACCTATGGAGCCTAGGCTTAGATTAGTAACCGTAATATTGTATGTGTTTCTTTTCGCTGCAACCCATTCAAGTCCCATAATTATTGTGCTTGTGTAGCCTCTGCCCTTAGCATCTAACACTTTAACGGCAACTATGTTAGCCATGTAAGCAACGCCCTTATATGTCCCGTTAGAACCAGCGCCGGCTCCGGCCGCTATGCTAGCAACCATAGTGCCATGTCCATTATCGTCGTATGGCGTTGGATTGCTATTAATGAAGTCAACCCACCCGACAATTTTGCCTTGAAAGTCTGGGTGTTCAGGCCAAATACCCGTATCCAAAATTGCTATTGTCTGGCTTTCGCCATGAAAGCCATAATCAGTCCAAACCCTATCCGCGTTAATCACTGGCACAGCAGTATCCAAAGTGATCTGAACTTGAGTATCCGGTTCAATACGCAAAACACTCGAAAGCTTTGCTATTTGAGAAACAGCTTCAGCTGGCACATCTACAACAATTGCGCTCACTAAGGTATACCTATATTTAACATTCACAGTGGGGAAGAGGCTGTTTAACTCGCTGATAAAATTGCTGAAGCCTCCTTCCTTGCGATACTGTATTAGAACTCGAATAATCTGCGAAGGCTTCTCCTGGATTTCCCGTTCCAGAGAATCAACAATCTTATTGCCATTGGCATCTAGAAGCAAGACAGCTCCAGAATGGCTCAAGTCCTCTGCGTCACTCACTAATTTTGATACATTGGGAATATTCTTTAACCCGAGTAAAACTTGGCTGCAAACAGCTAACATTAGAAAGACTACCACAAACGAACAAAAGGCCCGCTTGAACTTTTTCCTCATTTAAACTCCTTCCAAAAGTTATTGATTTTTGCTTCCAAAGTCAAATTTTAAAATTATGAAACAACAATCAGAATTAGCAATCTAAGCCGTAAAACGAACAAACCTAAAACAATCGCCACCCAAATTTCCGTTAGGAGACACTAACAGAAAGCCGTTTAGCTTTAAAACTGGGTTGAGGAAGTTTTTCTTTGGTATTTGCAAAGAATAAGATAAGCAACTCAATGGAATTAATGTAGTATAGGGCGCGCTCGATAGAGCACACTCCTAAAAGCATAATTCTTTCAGCGATGTTGTTTTCTGTCCCCTCCACTGTTAAAGAGTCAAAAAAGGTACTTGAAAATGAAAAGCGTTTTTACAAATATGCCTCGGTCACGTATCTGTGCATCATTCGGTGGCTGTTGAAGTGGCTTGCGATTTTTCCTATTGAGTTTTTCATCATTCTTATCCATTCTCCTCTACGTTGGTAATACAATGGAATAATTACATACTCCAATTTTCCATAAAGATCCTCAAGCTCTTTGGTTTTCCGCTCTTCCATCGGCATGTATTCTTCGGGAGCCGGCCCTATCGCCCATCCGGTAACGCCTTCTATCCATCCTTCGATCCACCATCCATCTAGTACGCTGAAGTTTATTACTCCGTTGTGGGCTGCTTTCATTCCGCTCGTTCCTGATGCTTCCATGGGCGGCAGAGGTGTGTTTAGCCAAACGTCAACTCCTGATACTAGTTTGGCTGCAAGGTGCATATCATAATTTTCCAGATAAGCGATTTTGATGGTATCTTTTAAAATTTCTTTATAGTCAAATATTTGTTTAATCAGCATTTTTCCAGCATAATCTTTGGGATGTGCTTTCCCAGCGAAAATTAGCTGAATCCTGCCTCTTCTAGTGACTTTCTTTAACTTTTCTAGATCTGAAAACAATAAAGTATGCCTTTTATATTCTGTGGCTCTTCGTGCAAATCCTATTGTTAACGTGTCATAATCCATGCCAGCGTTTGTCGCTGAATTAACATAATTGATTAGATTCTTTTTCGCTTCAAGGTGAGCTTGCCAAATTTCATCGTCAGGAATAATGTCTACCCTCACAAGCAGTTCTGGTTCATGTGCCCATCCTGGAAGATACTTGTCATATAATCGCTTGAAGCTTTCACAAGTCCAAGTGTAAGAGTGAATCCCGTTTGTTATTGCATGAATTTCATAGCTTGGAAACATTTCTTTGGAAACCATTTTATGCCTTTTCGCTACACCGTTGATGTAATTGCTTAGATTTAATGCAAGAAGAGTCATGTTTAATCTGTCATGCCCACCCAAACTTCGCAAAACGCTAAACGGAATAAATTCTCCCAAAACCTCTTGGACAAGGTTGTATGAAAATTTGTCATGCCCAGCTTCAACGGGTGTGTGCGTAGTAAAGATACACATATTCCTGACCTTATCGACGTTCATTTCATGCTTCCGTAAGAGTTCGAGTGCCAAGAAACTGGAGTGCCCCTCGTTCATGTGGTATTTGCGGACGTCGATTCGTAGTTTCTCTAGCATCCTAACACCGCCTATTCCTAAAACAATCTCTTGTTTAATGCGGTATCTCTCATCACCACCATATAGAAATGAAGTAATTTCTCTGTCTTCGGGACTGTTTCCCTCCACATCAGTATCGAGGAAATATACTGGGATGGATCCACCTATTGGACTTTTTACAGTGTATAGCCAAGCCTTAATGTGGACATTTCTGCCTTCAATTTGAACGGTAACTTCCTCAGGTAATTGTTGCATAAATCGCGAGGGATCCCATGGTTCTGGATGTTCTATCTGTCTTCCATCGCATGTTAGCTCTTGTCGAAAGTATCCCTTTTTACTTATCAGCGTAACTGCAACTAAGGGAATGTTCAGATCCGCGCTTGACCGTATAGTGTCGCCTGCAAGAACCCCTAAGCCTCCGCTGTAGGTATGGATATCATTAGATAAGGCGATCTCCATAGAAAAGTAAGCAATTCTCTGTTTTAGCAGACTTCCTCCCATTTGAGTCATTTTCCTTCACATCTTTAAAATGATAGAATTTCAGCTAAACGATACAACTTTTCATCTATTTCCTTTGTCTTCTGCCAAGAGTATTCCAAATCTACTGAAATTATTTTTCCTCCTTTAATGCCAACCATCCTCTTCTTAGTTCCCCTCAATAGAAGCTCCACAGCATAAGCTCCAAACTGATTAGCGAGAACCCTACTTTGCGCTGTGGGCGGCCCGCCCCTTAATGCGTGGCCGAGAACCGTCAAACGGACATCATATCTTGTTCGCTCCTTTATTTCTTTAACAATTTGTGAAGAATCCCCTGCACCTTCAGCCATAACGATTATTTCTGAAGTTTTTCCTTTTTTGCGCCCTTGTTTTAGCTTTTTACAGATGGCTTCTATGTCAAATTTTATTTCCGGAATGAGAATAAATTCAGCTCCTTCGGCAAATCCAACTGCAAGGGCGAGGAATCCTCTTTTTCGTCCCATGACTTCGACAAGGAACACTCTTTCATGAGAGGTTGCGGTGTCACGGATTCTGTCAATGGTGAACAAAGCGGTGTTGACGGCTGTGTCAAAGCCTATGGTGGTATCGGTGCCAGCGACGTCGTTATCAATGGTTGCAGGAACTCCCACCACTGGTATCCCGCTGGCTTTGTAGATTTCGCTTGCTCCTCTAAAGGAACCGTCTCCCCCGATTACTATGAGACCGTCAATTTTGTTAGATTTTAAAGTGTCAGCAGCTTTTCTAATTCCTTCTTCTGTTTTTATTTTTTCGCATCGTGCAGTCTTCAGCATTGTTCCTCCGAGGTTAATTATCCCGCTCACGGAACGCGCATCCAAAGAACGGATCTTTCCTTTAATAAGTCCAGCATAACCTCGCTCTACTCCTACTACCTTCAGTCCATGGAATATGGCAGTTCTAACAATAGAGCGGATCGCTGCATTCATCCCTGGAGCGTCGCCGCCCGCTGTTATAACACCAATTTTTTCCATATAGAGCCGTCCTATTGGCAATTAGCCTATAGTCCTAAAATTTCTTCTTTTACGGCTTTATGGCTTTGGATTATTGGAGCAGCAGTGTTCACAATGTAGATTTCAAGAGAATTAAATAACTCTTTGAAAAACTGTTTTCTTAAATTTGTCTTTCGTTCGTCTTTCACAAGCATGTGGGGATTGCAAAAGTCAACAGATTCTATGTAGCGGGAGGCTTCTTCCGGTGAAAGCTTGTTTAGAACTGACTTGTCTTCCGGGTTCCGTTTTAATAATATCGCCTTTTTCAAAGTTGTCATGGGTAAA